>JAQBPC010000495.1 GCA_028287725.1 Chloroflexota bacterium
TTGATACGCGATGTGCAGGTGGCCAAACACCACGACCGGTTCATGCACGCGTGCCAGTCTGCGCCTCAACGATGCTTCGTCCTCGTCTGGCGAAATATGTGCTTCGAGGTCCACAGGATTGGCGTGGAACATGCGAATGCCGCCATCGGGGCCGGTCAAGTGGTAGCTAAGCGGCAACGATTTCAGATAGTCAACGCCGTCATCGCCGATCCGCTCCGCGGCCCAGGCATTCATCTTCTGCTCGGAGTTCTTCAACCCCGCCGCTTTAAGCGAGGTATCGTCCGCGAAAAGGTAAAAGTCGGTGTTGCCCAGCACCACAGGGCACCGCAGGCCGCGGATTCTGGCCAAGGTTTCGGCCGGACGCGGTCCACCGGCCACGAGGTCGCCGGCCATCAGCAGGTGGTCGAACGGGCCGTGCCGGTCAATGTCCGCCAGGATCGCGTCGAGAGCTAGTAGATTCCCATGGGTGTCGGAGAAAGCTGCGACGCGCATCAAGCCTCGCGCCAGATCACGACTCCACCTTCAGCCCGTTGACCGCGGCAAGACACGAGTACAACTTACCGCGCATGTTATTCTGCTGCTGCTCGTCCCACCAGCGGATGAACTCGGTATAGCGCCGGTTCCGCTCATCAATTTTGCGGGCAAGCAATGAGAGAATGCCGGGCCGCGGGTCTGCGCTTTGCTGTTGCTGGATGGAGGCGTTCATGCACGCCATCCGTTCGTTATATGGCGATTGCCCAACGGCGATCGCTACCAGCTCTTCATGCATACGCTGCGCGATAACCGAATGATGCCGCTGGAGCACCTCGATTAGCACGTCGCAATCGTGAATCTGGCCTATCTGCTCCTGTGTCTCTTTCACATCGGCAATGCGATCGTCGATATCCGGGCCGAAACAGACACGAAAGATTTCAAGGGCGTAGCGGAGGTGCTTCGCCGCGATACGCATCTCGTGTAGCTCCACGGCATTGGCTGGGTCGTGTATGTACGGGACAAAGCCGTAGAGGTTTGCCGCACGCTCAACGCCGATAAGTTGGGCGTTCGTCTGCAGTGTGTCGCGCGGATTCAGGCCGCCTTTTTTGGCCGTGTTCCCGTTCCCCTGCCCCTCATGCATGAGCACGATATACAGGTGGTGCCGGAACCCGGCTTGATCGACCTCGTCGAGCGTCTGCAGCATCTTGGCGCGATAGACAGCGCGCTCGTCCTTCACCGTGCCGATCAAGTCCGCGATGCCGGCGCCTTCCTCTGCCGGCGCCTTTTTCTTATAGCGCTCGAGGGACTCGATCATCACGTCGCGATCGCGTACTTCACCAAGCGCTCGAGTGAGTCTCGCCGCCATCTTGTGGAGTGGCCTGTACGTCTTTGGGGGGAAACAGACGGCAAAGACGTCCATCGCCGCGCGGAGACGCCGCGAGGCCACACGCATGTCGTGCAGCTCCTCAATGTCTTCTCCGGCACGCGTGCCGGCTTCATGTTCGAATAGCTCGTCGAGCTTCTTACCGATCGCGGGTTTAGCCGCATCTCGAAATGGCATGTCCGGGCGCAGCCCGTGAATCTCACTTCCCATCAGGTTTCCTTTTTGACGCCCCACTGCAGAATCAGGCCTTCGCGAATCCCGGTTGAGCTTACAGTCGCTCGTTCCAAGCCGCTTCGCTCCCACAGCGTCACTACAATGGTAATGCCGCCGAACAAAGTGCGGGCACGCAGTGGATCGATTCCATAGCGGCGCGCAATCTCGGCGGACGGAGTAGTTGCTAATATGCGCAGGATAGCCTGCGCTTCGCCAATTTCCAGCTGTTCCCTGCCGTCTCGCCCATGGGCAAGGCGGCGCAGGTTATTCACCGAGCCGCCGGTAAGAATCAGTTGGTCGACATCCGGCTGAGGCAGCTCGTCAAGGGCGTTCATCAAGTGCACGCGCAGCGCCCAGATCTGTGATGGTGCCGGAGGATCATCGAACAAAAAGCGTTCGACGGCCCGGCCCGCGCCTTCCGGCACTGACCGGGCACTCCGGATCTTCCCATCGGTCGCCAGAATTAGCTCCGTGCTGCCACCACCGCTATCGACGACGCCTAACCGTCCTTCCGTTCTCCGGCCCATCGTCGCACCAGCAAACGTTAGGCGAGCCTCTTCCTCACCCGAAATGATCCGCAGATCAAGGCCCGTTCGCTCGTGTATGAGCTCGATCAACTCCTGGCCGTTCGGCGCCTCGCGTACGGCGCTGGTAGCTACCAGCAAGATCGGATCCGCGTCAAACTTAACGGCCTCGGCATGAAACGCGGCGATGACATCGGTCGCCCAGGCCATCTTCTCGCTGTTCAGCTTGCCGTCGGGGGCCAGATCCATCGCGAGGCGCACCAGCGCCGTGCGGTCATCCATCCGCTCTAGCTTGCCGTCTTTGACGCTCGCCACCAGCATGTGAATTGTGTTCGAGCCGACGTCGATGGCGGCGATAGGCTGGCTTGCGTTGTTAGGCACGGAACGATGCTACGTGGCAGATGCGGCGCTATTGCCATCCTGCGAGGCCGTCGTAACTGGCGCCGACGCCGTGGCCCCGGACTTTGACTTGGCCGGCTTCGACTTCGCCGCGGCTGCAGTCTTGGCACGGGGTTTCGAGTCTGAATCCGGCGCGGCCTGCGCATCGCTGGACGCCTCTGGAACCGCTATCGACGCACCTTGTGCTTGTGTATCGGGGGCACTTCTGACCTGCTCCAGCTGAGTCTGCATCGCCGCGAGGTGTTGAGCTACCTGCGCCAGGCGGGCCTCGGCGCGCTCAAGGCGCACGCGCAGCTTGCTCGTCTTTCGCTCCGCCCTCTGGTGCGAAAGCTGGGCCTTTTCTAGCTTGCGCACTACTTTCTTCAGCCCGCGAGTTTTAGTAGCCTTGGTGGTCGGCTCTGTGTTCTTTGCCA
>JAQBPC010000518.1 GCA_028287725.1 Chloroflexota bacterium
AGGAGACTCAGAACCCGCGACGCAGCATTCCAATTGCTCTGTTCAGCGCGGTAGGCATCATAGGACTGTTTTACGTCGTGTCGAGCTACACGGCCGCAATAGGCTTCGGACAAAGCCATACCGCGGCGCTCGTTGGCGACAGCACACCGTGGACGACTCTCTCAAACCGCTATTGGGGCTCGAACGTGAGCTGGATCCTGTCGCTCACAGTGCTGAACAGTATTTTTGCCAACCTTGTGTCTGGATGCAATGCGACGATCCGCGTCGTCTTTTCCATGGGCCGCGAGGGCATCTTCCCAAGAGTGCTGGGACGGACTACCGCGAGCGGCGTGCCGCTGGTAGCGCTATCGGCGTATATGGCCTTCTCGATTATTCTGTCACTGGTCGGAGGCGCTTTATGGGGTCCGTTCGGCGCGTATGGCTTCTACGGCACGATTCTCGGTCTCGGTATTGTGGTTGTGTACATCCTGGTTAACCTGGCGCTGATTATGTTCTACTGGCGCGACTACCGCGCTGAGTTTAACTTTGTGCGACACGGCATCCTCCCGATCATTGCGTCCCTCCTCATGCTGTTGCCGATCTACGGACTGATCTGGCCTGTGCCCTCTTACCCGAACAATCTTGTCCCATACCTCATGGTCGCCTGGGTCATTCTGGGATTCGGCTATCTTTCGTACCTGTTCAAGCAGCGTCCGGAGATCGTGGATGCCATGGGCCGGGCCATGGGAGAAGCGCCCCCGGCCGTGGTGGCGGCGGAGCCTTCTCTTGCCTGATGGCGTCTATCGCACGGATATATGATTGGAGCTCGCACGTGTATCTGCACCGTCTAATTGAGCGGAATCCTAAGCTGCTGCGGGCAGCACTCGAGCTGCACCAGGGCGGTCGCATCCCTCCGAACACGTGGGTAGTCGACCTGGATACTATTGCCGACAACGCGCGCAGCTTGGCAGCCGAGGCACGGCGCCTCGGACTGTCGACTTACGTGATGAGCAAACAATACGCGCGTAATCCTTACGTGACCTGGATCGCAATTGCGAACGGCTTGCATAAGGCTGTCGCCGTAGACATGCCTGGTGCACTCCAGATGCGGCGCTACGGCATACCTATAGGCCATCTGGGCCACCTCAACCAGATCCCGCGCAATTTGATACCACAAGCTGTCGCAATGCGACCTGAGATATTCACGGTCTACAATCTGGAGCACGCCCGCTGGATTGATGCGGCAGCGTCCGATCAAGGCGTGATTCAGGATTTGCTCCTCAGGGTGTACGCCCCGGGGGACATCTTCTTCGATGGGCAGCAAGGTGGATTCCCTGAGGAAGAAGTGCCGCAGGTCGTGGGAGCGATCGGACAGCTGCGCAATGTCCGACTGGTGGGTGTGACCGCGTTCCCATGTGTGCGGTACAACGCCAATCCCGACGAGCCGCCGACCGAGATTACGCCGAACTTTCGGACTATCCTCCGCGCGGCCGAGACGATGCGCAAGATGGGAATTGAGGTGAAGCACATCAACGCCCCTGGCAACACCTCCTCGGTGACCATGCCAGTCCTCGCTGCTGCTGGCGCGACGCACGTGGAACCGGGTCATGGATTGCTCGGCACCACGCCCAATCACGCGTTTCGGGGAGATCTGCCTGAGCGGCCAACCTATACCTACGTCAGTGAAATCTCGCACCACGTCGGATCACAGGCGTATGCCTATGGAGGCGGCCTATTCCAGGATATTTACCAGCCCGGGTACCATGCTGAGGCGTTGGTAGGCGAGACCTGGGAGCAGGCAAAGAATAATAAGGTCGACTATCTCCACGAGATCAAGCAGATAATCGACTATCACGCAGTATTGGAGCCAGGTAATCGCTGTGTGCCGGGGGACACTGTCCTCTTTGGCTTCCGAACCCAAATGCAGATGACACGCGCGTACGTAGCACCGGTCAGCGGCATCGCAACAGGGAACATATCGGTGCCGTACCTGTTCGATCATGCCAATACCGCTCTCGACGCGGAGTACATGCCTGTTGATCCGAAGGTTGTGCGAGCCGATATAGCCGCACGGTACGGTGTATAGCCGGCGGCAGGGCCTGACAATGCTCGCGGGCGCGGTTCGTCCCCGCGAGCATCGCTTCGATACCGAATGTTAGCTTAGGGACCGGACGCACGACATTATAGATAACGTTCGTCATACATGGTTGATCTGGTGAACGAACGTTCACTATAATTGACACCATGGCTCACGCTTCGCTCGACCATGTTTCTATACGTCTGGCACGGTCGATTCGCGCTCACCGCGAGACTCGTGGTATGTCCCTTGGAGCACTAGCGCAAAAGGCCGGGTTGTCAAAGGCAATTCTGTCACGGATAGAGGCCGGGACCGGTAATCCTTCACTTGAGACGCTCTGGCACATCGCGGAGGCGCTCGACCTCCCGCTCGGAAGTCTCCTTGGGGTCGATGAGCCACCGGAAATTCAGGTGATCCGCAAGAGCGAGGGGCAACCTTTCGCCTCGGCATCCGGGCTCCGCGGGCGCCTGCTGTTCGCCGAAGGGCGGGGTCATCGTACCGAAGTCATCGCCATGGACGTCGACCCCGGTGTCGACTATCACAGCCGTCCCCACGCTCCTGGCACGGCCGAGCTTGTGATATGCCTGGCCGGCGCGCTATCGGTTGGGCCACAGGGCCGTGAGGTTGATCTGGAATCGGGCGACGCAGTCTGGTTCCCGGCTGATCTACCCCATCGCTATCACGCGAGCGAGGGAGCGCGCGCCCTTGTCATCATGAGTTATCTGCCACCGATCGACCGCGTGCGATAGGGCAATGGTTACCGCCACGCCAGGCCTGTCGCGCAGCCATCAGCTGTACAACTCTACCGCACTTGAGCTATACAACGGCGTATCAGGTGCGCCGAAATGATCGGAACAACCGCCAGCCCTGCCTATCGCCTGGTCGGTATCGGCCTCGTGGTGCTCTCGGCCGCGTCATTCGGTACTTTGGCGCTTTTCGCGCGACGCGCCTACAGTGCAGGCGCCGATCCTCTCACCGTTATCTTCGTGCGCTTTGCCATTGCCTCCGTGCTCATTGGCGCGATTGTCCGGCTGCGCCAGGACCGTTTCCCGACCGGACGCGTCCTTCTCACGCTGGTGTTGATGGGCGGAGCCGGCTACGTGTGCCAGTCGCTTGCGTACTTGACTGCTCTCACGCTGGCGCCTGCAAGCCTGGTGGCTCTCTTGCTCTATCTATTTCCTGGTCTTGTCACCGTGCTGTCTGTGGTTTTCCTCCATGAGCACTTAACGAGGGTTAAGGTTGGTGCTCTGGTGGTGGCCCTGTTGGGGACGGCCCTAACGATCGGCCCCAAGGGTGGCGGCCATCCACTTGGCATCGCCCTTGCCGTATCGGCTGCCGGCATCTATGCGGTCTATATCCTCGTGGGGAGTCGCGTTACGGGCAGAGCCGGCGCGCTTGCCTCGTCTACGGTGATTATGAGCGCGGCCGCCGCCGTATCCGGTGTTATGATCGTCGTGCATGGACCCGCGTTCCCACATACCGCATCGGGCTGGGCGGCCCTCGTCGCGATCGCTCTGGTCTCCACGGCCTTGCCAATCGTCGCACTTTTCGAGGGACTCTCCCGAGTTGGTCCTACCACCGGGGCAACACTGTCCACTGTCGAGCCAGTCGTCACAGTTCTTCTGGCTGCCCTGTTTCTCCAAGAACCTCTAGGACCGTGGCAGATGGCCGGGGGTCTCTTTATCCTGGCTGCGGTCGTTGCCCTGGCACGAAGTGCTCCCACCAGGCCCGGCAAGCCAAGTGATCCAGGTCTGGCCCTCATAGTCGCATCGCCGCACGCAACCGACGTATACGAGGCCCGGTGAGGCCAGCTCGAATATTATGCTTCCGACTCGCAGGGAATCTTCTCGGTGACTCTTTGTCTCAGCCCCACCATCGGTGCCAGAGCGCGTTGTCAGAGCCCTTGGCGAAGACATCCAGCCGGTAGGGTCCCCAAGACACGGCATTGGGTGGCGATGTGAGCACTCCGCGCAGCGACTGCCAGCCGCTCCAGGTCGACCCGTCCCAATACTTCTGCCAGAGCGCGTTGTCAGTACCCTTGGCGAAGATGTCCAGCCGGTACGGCCCCCAGGAGACGGTATTCGGTGGCGAGGTAAGCACACCACCCAGGGACTCCCATCTACTCCAGGCCGAACCGGCCCATGACAGGTGCCAGAGCGCATTGTCGGCGCCCCTGGCAAAGACGTTCAGCAGGTTCGGACCTAACGACACAGCGTTGGGTAGTGAAGTGAGCACACCACCCAAGGACTGCCAGCCGCTCCAGGCCGAGCCGTCCCACGCCTGGTGCCAAAGTCCGTTGTCGGTACCCTTGACGAAGACGTCTAGCCGGTTCGGCCCCCAGGAGACGACGTTGGGTGGCGATGTGAGCACACCGCCCAGGGACGACCAGCCACTCCAGGCCGACCCATCCCACGCCCGGTGCCAGAGCGCGTTGTCGCGGCCGGCGGCGAAAATATCGAGCCGGTCGGGTCCCCAAGACACTGCGCTAGGCGGTGTGGTGTTTAAGCCTCCTAGAGACTCCCAGTGGCCCCAAGCCGACCCATCGTGCCAGTGGTGCCAGAGGGCCGAGTCACTGCCAATGGCAAAGATATCGAGCCTGGTCGGCCCCCAAGACACGGTATCAGTTGGTGAGGCAAGCACACCGCCCAGCGACTCCCAATTGCCCCAGCGCGATCCGCCCCACCAATTATGCCACAGCGCCTTGTCGGTGCCGACGACAAAGATATCCAGCCGGTTCGGAGCCCATGAAACGGCATCGGCTGGCGAGGTAAGCACACCGCCCAAAGACTCCCAATTACCCCAGGCCTTAGCAGGCCGCGTGGGTGTTCGTTCCGAAAAGACGGAGCTCGCTCGGGCGACATTGGATCTCGTCTCAAGCAGCGCTCCTGCGCCTGCCGCTGCCGTGACCCCAAGCGCCGCTTGTAACATCCCCCGCCGGCTAATGCTGCGGCCGGTCATCGGTTGTTCGCGCTGCTCAGCGTCGCCCTGGGCCACCTCCCCTTGTGACAACGTTGAATCCGCGCTTGCACCTTCGTGCTCAGCTGTTACGTGCCCAGAGGACAGCAGGTGCTGGTATTTGTGCGCGAGCATCGTCGAACTCCTTTGTGTCGCCGATCGGAAAGAGTGACGGACGTGCCGAGCTTCAGGGTGCTGAACTGCTCTTCGCTATAGCTATCCCCTTTCCCGCGCGATGTCGGAGCTCTCTGCGAGTCGGCCAGTGGGCGGCCATTTATGCTCCGCCATATGACTGCCGGCGCGCCTTGGTACTTAGCGCGTCTTCGAGTCCGGCAGCTCGGAAACATTCAATCGTCGAAGGCTAGCTCGCGCCAAGTCTATGCGGCATTCGACCGGCGATTTGGAGGCCCAATTGGTACTTCTCACAATGCGAGCCTTTGAATCGGTCTCAACATTCTCTACGAATCCGGTTAGCCCCACCATTTATGCCACTGCGCGTTGTCAGTGCCCTTGACGAAGATATCCAACCGATCCGGCCCCCAGGAGACGGAATTGGGCGGCGAAGTGAGCTTTCCGCCAAGTGACTCAAAGCCACCCCAGGCAGAGCCATCCCACCACTTATGCCAAAGCGCGTTGTCTTTGCCTTTGACGAAGATATCCAAGCGGTCTTGGCCCCAAGAGACGGCGTTGGGCGGCGAGGTGAGCTTACCGCCAAGTGACTCAAAGCCGCCCCATGCGGATCCGTCCCACCACTTGTGCCACAGCGCGTTGTCTATGCCCTTGACAAAGATGTCCAGTCGGTCCTGACCCCAGGAGACGGCATCGGGCGGGGAGGTCAGCACGCCGCCCAGCGACTCCCAGCCATTCCAGGCAGAGCCGTCCCACCACTTGTGCCAGAGGGCGTTGTCTTTGCCCTTGGCGAAGATATCCAGCCTGTCTTGGCCCCACGACACGGCGTTGGGCGTGGAGGTCAGCACGCCGCCTAGAGACTCCCAACCATTCCAGGCTGATCCATCCCACCATCTGTGCCAGAGCGCGCCATCGGTGCCTTTGGCGAAGACGTCTATACGGTCTGGTCCCCATGACACAGCATTTGGCGGCGCGGTGAGCACGCCACCCAAGGGCTCCCAACTGCTCCAGGCCGACCCGTCCCACGCCATGTGCCAGAGCCCATTGTCGGCTCCCTTGACGAAGATGTCCAGCCGGTCTTGCCCCCAGGACACAGCATTGGGCGGTGACGAGAGCCTACCACCCAGGGACGACCAACTGCTCCAGGCCGACCCATCCCATGCCTGGTGGTAGAGCGTACGGGTGGGACCCGTGGCGAATACGTCAATGCGGTCTGGCCCCCAGGAAACGGCGTCGGGTGGTGAGGCGATCTTGCCGCCCAGCGACTCCCAGTTTCCCCAGGCCTGCGCAGGTCGCATGCGCGCTCGAACCGAGAAAATGGAGCTAGCTCGGGCGATACTGGCGCTTGTGTCGAACAGCGCTCCCGCGCCCGCCGCAGCGGCGACTCCCAGTGCCGCTTGCAACATCCTTCGCCGGGACAACTGCGGGCCACTCCGCGTTTGTTGGCTCCGCTCCCTTACGAGCTGCGCCTCCTGGCCAAGAGTCGGTGCTGCTTCCTCGCTGGTTGTTGCGGCGTGCTCCACCGATTCATCTCCTGAAGACCGAGTGTGCTGCTGATTGTGCGCGAGCATCGTCGAACTCCTTTGTGCCGCCGAACAGGAGGGATAACGATCGTACCGCGCGTGAAGGTGCCTGACTGCTCTACGCGACAGCTGCCACATTCACCAGATGCGCGGATGCACGAGCTACCTTGACCGTGTGCGCGTTGGTACTCGATCATGATCGCAATCGTACGCAGCAGTGGTCCCAGAGCGATAGTGACTGCAGTCCCCTAATCCGTGGGACTCTTTGTCCCGTTGTTAGGACCTTATGTCCCAACTGGTAGCTGGGCTTGCCAATACGTGCCGCTAATATCAAGGGATCACCGGAGGCGACCGACGGGCTATAATCCGGCATGCAGTTTTAGTCGATGCCGGCGTCTCGCGCGCGAACGATAGCCTGTGAACGATCGGCTACCTGCAGCTTTGTGAAGATCTCGCTGATATAGTTGCGTACGGTCTTTGGGCTAAGCGCCAAGCGGTCCGCGATGTTCGTGTTGGTGAAGCCACGAGCAAGCAAGACAAGAATTTCCCGCTCCCGTGTCGTCAGCTCGGGGAACGCGAGGACCTCCCGCGTCGGCTGGACGGATGGCTTTACGAAGTAGGCCGTAAGTCGCTCCGCGATGCGCGCGCTGAAAATCGCTTCCCCACTTGCGGCCGCACGAATGGCCGCTAGCATCTCTGCCGGCGCAGTGCCCTTGAGGATGTAGCCGCGCGCACCTGCCCGCATCGCTTCGAAAACGGATTCGTCGTCGAGCATACTGACTATGAATATGACCATCTGCGGATGGCGCTCGTGTATGTGGGCTGTGGCTTCTATGCCGCTCAAGCCCGGCATGACGATATCCATCAGCAGGAGGTCCGGCACGCACGTGTCGGCCAGCGCGATTGCTTCTTCGCCGGTGGCCGCTTCGCCCACCACGCTCATATCGGACGTGGCGTCGATCAGCGTGCGCATCCCAAACCGAAAGATTGGATGGTCGTCGGCGATCATAATGCGGATGGTTTCGGTCATCTGCTCCGTATCACTGCTCTAGGCGGGGCAGCAGAGCGGCTACTCGGGTCCCACCGCTCGGGATCGGCTCGATGGTGCAGTACCCTCCGAGCTCTTCAATGCGCTCGCGCATGGAGCGCAGTCCCTGCTCAGCGGTTGGGTGCATGGCGATGCTGATGCCGTCGTCGATAATCTCGACGGCCAGTTGGTAGTCGCAGTCTATTCGAATCAGGCAACTCTTGGCATGTGCGTGGCGGACTACGTTGGTCAGAGCTTCCAGGCAAATACAATAGGCGGTCTTCTCGACGTTGGCGGGCAGCGCTATGCGCGGCGGCGTAGCTTCCACACGCACCTGCAGACCGCCCTGCGAGCAGCGCGCTGCTTGCTCGACAAGTGCCCCGACCAGGCCGAGCTCGTCGAGTACGTGAGGGCGGAGATCATACACAAGGCGGTGCATCTCGCTGACGGCGCCCTGGACATGCTCGGTCAGCACACGCAGCAGCGCATCCGTGGTGGCGGGATCGCGTGCCAGGTGCTCACGGGCGGCTGTAAGCGTGAGCGTGAAACTCGCGAGTTGTGGGCCCAGCCCGTCGTGAAGGTTGCGACCCAGGCATCTACGCTCCTTCTCGCGGGCTGTGGCCAGACGCTCGCGGGAACGTTGCAAGTCGATGGCCAGGCACATAACGTGGATGATTATTCCGATGTGGGCAGCGAGATCCGCCAGAACGCGCCGGTCTGCGGCCGAGAATCGCATCCTGCCGGGGCGCGGAGAAAGGTACATGTAACCCACGATCTCGGCAGCATACACCAAGGGGACACGTAACGCCGCGGGCGAAGGCATGCCGTACGTCGCGGAGAAATCCCAGTCCGTGAAATCTGGCACCGGCCCTAGCGGCGGTGCGCCTTCGACCGTCTCGTGCAAGGTGCGTGGGCCCGCATCGAAGAGCGTGACCGCCGTATACGGCAGCTTGAGCGCAGTGCCTATGGCTTCAGCAATCGTTGGTAGTATGGCGTCGGTCGGGAGTCCCAAAGTCAGAAGCTGATCGATACGGGTCAGAATTCCGTGCGCATTGCCGCGCCGGCCAAATACCAGGCGATCTGCAGCGCGCATGAGCTGAGCCCGCAGCAGTTGAACCGACAGCACGACGGAGCCGCCAGTGATCATCGACATGACCATGCAGTCAGTGGTGCCGAATACAGCACCCAATGAGTCGTGCTACATACATCCCAATTGGCTTGCCGGGGAAGCACGTCATGGGAAGCCCGCAAATGCCAATAGAATTGGCCTCTGGCGACACTGTCAAAGCGGACGGCGGTGTGACGAGCAAGCAAGTCTTGCGACATAGCGGGCCCGTTTTGTGGCCCACAGTCGCATGCGAAAGTCGCAATTGGCCAGACGCTGGCCGGAAAACGAGTCCATCGTTGCAGTACACGAAGCTGGACACCCATACGAGGTCCCATGTAGGCCGGATACGTCGTCACCGTGTCCCACCATACCATAGTGCGGCACAGTGCACAGCCTACCAAGCGTGCCCTAACACACGTTATTGATGCATAGCTATTCGAACGCACCCTAGGGGATAGAGCGTCCAAACAATGGAGGCGAATTTGGGGCCGCAAGGGAAAATAATGCAGTCCGCGTGTCCCAGCCCCGGCTCTATGCAGGCCCTCACGATAGGATACACCGCCGGAAGGTGCTTCCTGCCGGCGAGCGCCATCTGCAAACCTGCCTGGCTTACCAGGGTTACCACGTTGGCGATGGCGTTCAACATTGGGCGCTGCCTAACCGGGGCAATGTCCGCCTGGAGGGCATTGTAGGGATCGGACGAGTAGTTTTTGAGCAGGGAGGAGGGAAGATACAGGCCGAAGTCAGTGCCAGGTTAGGCGCTATCGGCGTCAGGGCCATGTATATAGCGCTGAGCGGGACGGCTACTATCATGAATGGACGCCGCCGGCCAAGCGCGGTCC
>JAQBPC010000496.1 GCA_028287725.1 Chloroflexota bacterium
GATCAACGCTGCCGCAGTGGCCCTGGCAGTGGCGACGCTGGCGTATCCGGTGACGCTGGCGCTGCGTCTGACCCAGTCCGGGGCGGAGATCTCGGGCCGATCTTCGGAGTTCATTTTTGTTCCAGTCGCATATGTGCTGGCGCTGGGCATCGTCGAGTACCGCCTCCCTTGGAAGCTCAACCGGCTGAAGCCGCTGCTCTTTCTGCCCTGGGCCGCCGCGCTGCTCGTGGGCGGCGTGGTGGTGGGCTGGCCGCCGTGGGCGCGGATGCCGGGCCCGTATCTGGTGGTCGCCGATTCGCGCTCGATTGAGATGCGCGGCCTGGACACGGCCGAGTGGGCACGCACGTATCTCGGCCAGGGCAATCGCGTGGCGACCGATCGGACCAATGCATTGCTGATGGGCGGCTACGGCGAGCAACGCGTGGTGACCCACCTGCAGGACGGCGTCGACGTCTCGGTGGTGTTCCTCAGCAGGAGATTAGGCGCCGGCGAGATCGCCGCGCTGCGGGACGGGCGGATCCGTTATCTGGTGGTCGACAAGCGACTCAGCACGGGTGTTCCTGCGGGCGGGCCGTATTTTGAAGTGGATATCCCGCGCACTCGCCCGATCAGCCCGACGGTGCTCGCTAAGTTCGACCACCTTCCCAGGGTAAGCCGCATCTATGACAGCGGCAATATCGTCGTGTATGACGTGGGAGCGTTGAGCAATGCGTCGTAATGACAGCGTGCTGATGACGCTGCTCGCGGTTGCCGCGGCCTGCTTGTGCGTGGCGCCGCTGCCCAGCCCACTCGAGCTGCTGCGCGTGGTGTCTGCCGTGCCGCTCGTGCTGCTGTTTCCAGGTCTGGCGGCGACAGCGGCACTGTTCCCCACCCGCGAGCCGGCGTTGCCGGTCCGTTTACTGCTCTATCTGGCGATCAGCGTGTCTCTTGCGGCATTGACCGGGTATGTGCTGAATTGGACGCCGGTGGGATTGCAGGCCGGTAGCTGGGCGGTCGCTCTGGCCGGGATCACCGCGGTGCTGGCCTGGCTGGCGCAGCTACGGCAGGGCGCCGCGGCGCATGGCATCGGACAGCTTGGCAGCATCGCAAAGCGCCTGTATGCAGGCCGTTCACCCACCTTCAGGCAACGGGCCGGCGTGCTCTATACCCTGGCAGTGCTTGTCACCGTCGCGGCCTTTGGCATCGATCACCTGAGCGCTACGCGTGACGCGAGAGCCGGCTTCACGCAGCTCTGGCTGCTGCCGTCGGGCCGGCATGCCGTGCGCCTGGGCGTGACTAGCCATGAGCTTGCGACGGTGCAGTATCAGCTGCGGGTAACGCTGCACGGCAAGGTACTCCGAAGCTGGTCCGCGCTGGTGCTGCGGCCGGGCCAAACCTGGGTGGCGGTCGCTGCTCTGCCGGTAGTGCCTACCAACGGTGCATGGCTTGACGCCGGCCTCTATCGGCTGGTCCGGCCTGGGATCGCGTACCGGAGCGTCTCGCTGTGGGTCAACCCGGTCCAAACGGCGGCCGGCGCACACGCGGTGCCGGTGCGTACGGTCGAGCCGCGACATCTCCCGAGAAGCGGAAGGAGGGATAGGTGAAGGTAGTGCTGTTTTGTGGCGGCCTGGGGATGCGCCTTCGCGAGTACTCCGAGACCATCCCCAAGCCGATGGTGCCGATTGGCAATCATCCCATCCTCTGGCACGTGATGAAGTACTACGCCCATTACGGACATACCGATTTCATTCTCTGTCTCGGCTACAAAGCGCACGTCATCAAAGAATACTTTCTGAACTATAACGAGTGCCTATCAAATGACTTCACACTCTCCGATGGCGGGAAGAATCTACAGCTCCTGAGCAGCGACATCCAAAACTGGCGGATTACCTTTGTCGATACCGGGCTGACCGCCAATATTGGCCAACGGCTCAAGGCAGTCGAGCCATACCTGGATTCCGATCCGGTATTTCTGGCGAACTACACGGATGGTCTGACCGATCTGCCGCTGCCATGCGTGCTGGACCATTTCTACCGGGCCAACACAATTGCCGGCTTCCTGGCGGTGCGCCCCTCACAGACCTTTCACCGCGTGCGCATTGACTCGGGTGGGCTCGTACGCGGCATTAGCGACATGAGCACCGCTGACTTCTGGATTAACGGCGGCTTTTTCGTCTTCAAGCGTGAAATCTTTGCATATCTGCGGGACGGTGAGGAGTTGGTCCACGAGCCGTTTCAGCGCCTTATCGCCGAGTCGCAGCTCACGGCATACAAGCATGCGGGCTTCTGGGCCTGCATGGACACCTTTAAGGAAAAACAGCAGTTCGACGACATGCATGCCCTCGGCCACGTGCCGTGGGAAGTGTGGCGACCGATCAGCACGCTGGTTGGATAGCACGAGGAGATACGTATGCCGCTGATGGGATTCGCGCGCAGGCCGGAACGCGTGTTGTGCCTGGGCGCACACAGCGATGACATCGAAATCGGCTGTGGCGGCACCGTGCTGCGACTCATCGAGAGCTATCCATGCTTGGCCTTTCGCTGGGTTGTTTTCGGCGCCACGGGCGAGCGCGTTCAGGAGGCCTGCCGTGCCGCGGATCACTTCCTCTCAGGCGCCGGCGAGCGACATATATCCGTGCAGGGCTTCCGCGACGGCTTCTTTCCGCATCATGGTCTGGAGATCAAAGAGCACTTCGAAATGTTGAAGCGTGAATTCGCGCCCGACCTGATCTTCACCCACTACCGGCACGATGCACACCAGGACCACCGGGTTATCTCCGAGCTCACCTGGAATACCTTTCGGAACCACCTCATCCTGGAGTACGAGATACCCAAATACGATGGCGATCTCGGCTCGCCCAGTTTCTTCGTGCAGCTCGATCCGGCCACCTGCGCCGCCAAGATCGAGCACCTGCTCAATTGCTTCGCAACCCAGCGTGGTAAGCACTGGTTTACCGCCGATTTGTTCTACGCCATGCTGCGCCTCCGCGGGATGGAAGCGAACGCGGCTTCGACATTCGCGGAAGCCTTCTACTGCCGGAAGCTCGTATTTTGAGCGGCGGCCCAAGTGTTGCACTGGAGCACAGAGATGAACGTGCTGGTCACCGGATCGGATGGCTACATCGGCGCGCAACTGGTGCCGCTGCTGCGAGAACGCGCGCATCGGGTGATTGGCCTCGATACCGGCTTTTATCGAGATGGCCGATTATACGGCAGGGTTTTACCGACGCTGACACGGATCCGGAAGGATATTCGCCGGCTTACGCTTGAGGACGTACAAGGCTATGACGCGGTCGTGCACCTGGCTGAGCTCTCGAACGATCCGCTCGGGGAGCACAGCCCGGCGCTCACCTTCCAGATTAACCACCAGGGCAGCTTAACCCTGGCGCGCCTCTGCAAGGCCGCCGGAGTACCGCGCTTCGTGTATACCTCGTCCTGCAGCGTCTATGGCAAGGGGTCGGACGAGATTGTGTCGGAAGAATCGCCCCTCAATCCTCAGACCGCGTACGCCGCATGCAAAGTGCTGGTGGAGCGCGACGTTCGGGCACTGGCGGACGATACATTCTCGCCGACGTTTCTCAGAAACGCCACGGCCTTTGGCCCTTCGCCGCGGATGCGCTTCGACATCGTTTTGAATAACCTGGCCGGCTTGGCCTGGACTACCGGGACGATCGCCCTGACCAGTGACGGCTCACCATGGCGGCCGCTGGTACATGTGCTGGATATCGGCGAGGCCATCGCCTGCGTCCTCGAGGCGCCGCGCGAGGCCGTACATAATCAGGTCTTTAACGTGGGCAACACCCGCTTCAACTATCGCGTGCGGGACATCGCCCAGATCGTCTCCGACGCGTTCCCCGGGTGCGCGGTCACCCTCGGCACTGCCGATCAGGACAATCGAAGTTACCGAGTCTCCTTCGAGAAGATCCACGCGTGCCTGCCACGGTTCGCGTGCCGGCGCGACGCGGAGGTGGGCGCGCGTGAGCTGTACACCCTGTTCCGGCGCCTTGGCATGTCGCGCGATACCTTCGAGTTCCGCGCGTATACCCGCTTGAAGCAAATTACGCATTTGCAGGCCACTGGTCAGGTCGACGAGGAGCTATTCTGGCAGGCGTCTGCCGCCGCCAGGTCGGTTATTCGGCAGCGAGATGGGAATTACGTCGCATGAGCGTAGGAAGTTGCCGCTTCTGTGCGGCGCCGTTGGGCCGCACCTTCGTGGATCTCGGTATGTCACCACTGTGCGAAAGCTATCTTAGCAGTCACCAGCTCAATCGCATGGAGCCGTTCTATCCGCTTCACGTCTACGTCTGTGAGCGGTGCCTGTTGGTGCAGGTGCAGGAGTACGTGGATCCCGGCACTCTATTCACCGACTACGCCTACTTCTCGTCGTATTCCGATTCGTGGCTGCAGCACGCCCGTCGTTACACCGAGATGGCCATCGATCGCTTCAAACTGGATGCGCAGAGCTTGGTGATCGAGGTCGCGAGCAATGATGGCTACCTCTTGCAATACTTCGTGGAAAAGCACATCCCCGTGCTGGGCATCGAGCCCGCGGCCAACGTGGCCACGGTAGCGCGGCGCAAAGAGGTACCCACGATCAGCGTCTTTTTCGGGCAGGATATCGCCTTGGGCCTGGCCATCGCCGGGAAGCAAGCGGATCTGCTCATTGGGAATAACGTACTTGCCCAGGTGCCCGACCTCCGCGACTTCGTATCTGGCCTGAAGACAATTCTCAAGCCTGGCGGTACCGTCACGATCGAAATCCCTCACCTACTCAGACTGATCGACGGCAACCAGTTCGACACGATCTATCATGAGCACTTCTCCTATTTCACGCTCTTCACGGCCGAAGCTATTTTCGCGGCCCAGGCGCTGACCGTCTTCGATGTCGAGGAGCTGGCCACGCATGGCGGATCGCTCCGTCTCTACGCACGGCATGCGGAGGACACGGCGCGGCCGGTGAGTCCACGCGTTGCCGCGCTCAAGGCGCGTGAGGCGCGCGCGGGCCTCACCGTTGTCGATGGCTACACGGACTTTGGCGAGCGCGTGAAAGAGACGAAACGGAAGTTGCTCGAGTTCCTCATCACCGCGAAGCGCGCAGGGAAGTCCATCGTCGGGTATGGCGCGCCCGGCAAGGGCAATACACTGCTCAACTACTGCGGTATCCGCACGGACTTCCTGGATTACACCGTCGATCGAAGCCCGCACAAGCAAGGGAAGTTTTTGCCTGGGACGCACATCCCAATCCACAAGCCAACAAGGATCCGCGAGACCCGACCTGACTACGTGCTTATCCTCCCCTGGAACCTGCAGGACGAGATTATCGACCAACACTCCTATGTCCTCGATTGGGGTGGTCGCTTCGTGGTGCCTATCCCCGAGGTGCAGGTATTCCCCGAATGAGCGCTGTGGGCAAGCGCGAGGGACGTGGATACGCAGAGTTGGAGGATGACATGCACTTTATTGAGACGGCCTTACCGGGCGCTTACATCATCGAGCCGGAACGGGTGGAAGACTGGCGCGGCTTCTTCGCCCGTACATGGTGCCGGCGGCGGTTCGCGGCACATGGGCTGGTTGCGAATCTGGTGCAGTGCAGCATCTCCTTCAATCATCGCAAAGGTACCTTGCGCGGCATGCACTACCAGGCCGCGCCCCGCGCGGAGGCGAAGCTGGTGCGCTGCACGGCTGGAGCGATCGACGACGTGATCATCGACCTACGGCCCGAGTCATCGACTTTCAAGCAACACCAGTCCGTGCTCTTAACCGCAGAAAATCGCCGGATGCTTTACGTGCCGCCAGGCTTCGCGCATGGATTTCAGACACTGGCAAATGACACCGAGGTCTTCTACCAGATGTCGGAGTTCTACGCGCCGGAACATAGCAAAGGCGTACGTTGGGACGACCCTGCCTTTGCCATACGCTGGCCGCCCGGTAAGCGTTACATCCTCGAACGCGACCAGCAGTACCCCGACTTCACGGCGTAAAGGAGCGATGGCAAGTGCGGATTGATGCCGGGGATGTAGCAAGCGCCGAGCACGATAGTGACGGTGGATCGATAGTCGCGGATACCAAGCACCGCATCCCGAGGGAGGGCACGCAACCCGCCGATCTCGGCCAGGAGATGTTGGCCCTGATCGCTCGTCTCTACCCAATCTGCCGGAGCATTACCGGCGAGGGGTTTCGCCAGACGCTGCGCATCCTGCGCGAGCACATTCCGCTGGAGATCCGGGAAGTGCCAAGCGGCACGGACGTATTCGACTGGACGGTGCCGCGGGAATGGAATATCCGGGATGCCTATATCAAGAATATGCGCGGCGAGCGTGTCGTCGACTTCCAGCGTTCGAACCTGCATGTCGTCAATTACAGCGTGCCGATCCACGCTACTGTGTCGCTAGCCGAGTTGAAAGAGCATTTGTTTACTGTGCCGGACCATCCTGACTGGGTTCCCTACCGGACCACGTATTATCAGGACGGTTGGGGCTTCTGCCTGAGCCAAAATCAGCTCGATGCCCTGCAGGACGACGAGTACGAGGTGTGCATCGATTCGTCCCTGGAGGCCGGCTACCTGGCCTATGGCGAGCTCTGCCTACCGGGCGAGACGACCGACGAGATCCTGATTTCCTGTCACGCCTGCCACCCCTCCCTGTGCAACGACAACCTTTCGGGCGTGGCACTCGCCACATTCCTGGCGCAGACCCTGCGAACACGCCATCGCCGCTACACCTATCGTTTCCTGTTCATTCCGGGAACGATCGGCGCAATAACCTGGCTGTGCCTCAACGAAGGATCCGCGCGGCGGATCGCGCATGGCCTGGTGTTAGCCTGCGCCGGCGATGCTGGTCATCCCACCTATAAGCGAAGCCGCCGCGGCAGCGCGGAGATCGACCGCGCGATGGCGCACGTGCTCCAGCACTCCGGGCGCCCCTACGAGATGATCGACTTCTCGCCCTATGGGTACGATGAGCGGCAATACTGCTCCCCCGGCTTCAATCTACCGGTCGGATGCTTCATGCGCACGCCGCACGGGCAGTACCCCGAGTACCATACCTCGGCGGACAACGTGAATCTTATGTCGAGCACTGGCCTGGCCGACTCCCACGCGCTGTGCCTCGCCACCCTCACGCTGCTCGAGCAGAATCGCGCCTACGTCAACCGGCATGCCAACTGCGAGCCGCAGCTCGGGAAGCGGGGCCTCTACCGGCAGATCGGCGGCCAGACCGACACGTCGGTCGACGAGCGCGCCTTGTTATGGGTGTTGAACTTGTCGGACGGCGCCCACACGCTCCTCGATATCGCCGAGCGTGCATCGCTGCCTTTCGCCGGCATCCACCGGGCCGCGCAAGCGCTACTGGAGCATGGATTGTTGGCGGAGACGCGATCTGGGGCACAGACCACAGGCGTCGAGGCTGTCTGACTCGCCGGATCTGCCGGTTGCCTGCCACGGGCACATGCGTGATACCGAGATCGCGTTCACGGCTCTCGAGTCGTTATCGGTAAGGTCATCTGAAAGCTGGTCCCTTCGCCGAGTATTGCTTGCGCGC
>JAQBPC010000566.1 GCA_028287725.1 Chloroflexota bacterium
GCACGAGACCGTAGAGAAATATGAGCGCGCGCACGCACTTGTGCCGTAAAGTAGCTTGGATAACAACCCTCGGTTAGTTCTTAGCGGTTGAAGCTGAATGTAAGGTTGGTCGATATCGCATTCGTAATGAGGCGGTGCACTCACCATGTCAACGTCACGCTGCTCACCTGAGGATCCCAGTACGGGGCTGCCCCGGATGGAAACTGGATTTTCAAGTAGCGTGTGCCGGCAGGAATACGTTGTCCTGCATAGACTACCTTCTTCCAATCCCCACCTCGAGGCGAAATGTTAGGCGTTAGTGTTGTCCAGGTTCTCGCGTCACGAGATGTGTAAAACGTGAAGTTACCCATTGCTGCACGCGGCCAGAAGTAAGCGGTCACCTCGAACGACCGCAGCTTTGGCACTGAGTAGATAAAGCTCTGGGGCCGCGTTGTCCCTGTATCCGTTCTACTCAAACGTGACGCATCTCCGCCCAGGAACCCAACATTATCGGAGAAGAATCGAAGTTCGGAGGTGTGACTATATATCTTGCTGAAATCTTTGAGGTCATCGACCACACTACCCGAAGCAGGATTCGTGCCTACGGGTTGAGGAGCAGGCATGGTGGGCGTGATATCGGCATAGGCTATGAAGAGTCCCTGAAACGCGACGGGCGACCCGGGCGTCACGTCGAAGATGGAAACGGCCTGCCAGGGAACATGAAACGAGTCCCGGCGGATTAGCCAGATACGGGCGCGGCGCGCCACCAACCGCCGGTCAAATATCTTGTCGCTGGGAGATTCTTGGCCAGCAAGCCAGGCTCCTGTCGTATCGCTCCTGATCGGACCAGTGAAAATACGATTGAGGAACCCATCCGGAGTCCTGGGCAGCGGCTGGTTTGGCCACAAGAATAGCTCAGGACATGGGCGTTCCATCGTGGCGTATGCCAGCGGCGCCAGGGCATAAGGTGGCAGGACGTAGACGACGTCGCCGGGACTCGCATGGGTACACAGCAGCGCGGCGGCTCCCCGCCAGGGCTCCTTTGCAGGTGTGTCGGACAGCCCGATCAGCGTACCAAGTACGATGAGCGCCGTGAGGCAACCGCCAATCGAGAACGGTAGACGAGCGAGTGTACGGGCCGCGAGCAACGCAATGCCAAACTCCGCGAACAGCACTGTACGGGGTCCCCAAAGATGCTGATGTGTCCCAAACAGGAACAGGACAATTGCCGGACTTATCAAAAGCAGTGCTTCGGGCCAACCTTTTCGCAGCGAAAGCACGGCACAGGCAAGAAATATAACGGCGATCACAAGTCGGACCGGGTCGTACCCCGCGAGCGACGGCTGGCGGTCCATGCCGGTTAGCTGCTGCATGAAATCCCGTGCGTCGCTAAGCGTCGTGAAGGGGATCCACGTCGTTTGTCCGTTGTTCGCTTGCTGAACCATCGTCGGTACCCAGGGCGCCCACATGATGAGAGCCGCCACGATAGGCAGTACGGGGGTGAAGTCCCACTGACGGCGGCGATACAGGGTCACACCGATGTACGTCACCTGCGCGGCCACCACGAGGATCGTCGTACTCTGCGTGTAGAGCAAGATTGCATCTAGTAGGAAGAGCAACACGCCCCACAGGCGGCGCGATGTCTCCATCCATTGGAGCAAACACCATACGGCACCGACCACCAGCGTTGCCACAACGCTGTAGCTGCGAGTCTCCTGGCTGTACCAGATGTGGAACGGGTTAATCAGGACCAATAATGCGGCGATAAACGCCGTCCGCCGGTCGGCCAGTCTACGGCCAAGCGCGTACACAAGAGGAATAGCTAGCGCACCACCAACGGCGGAGAGCAGCCGCACGGCCAACGCCGATCGTCCAAATACGGTCATCCATTCGTGCAGCACGAAGTGATAGAGCGGAGGGGAGGTGTCGTACTGCGGCAAGAGCCTGACGATCGAAGCGAGCGGGAGGGACGATAGCCATACCTCCCAGGCCTCATCCTGCCATAGAGACTGATCTCCAATACCGTGTACGCGAAAAACCAGTGCAAGCAGGAAAAGCGGCACGCCGACGAGTACTACATCAGGCAAGCCAATGATGCTGTCTCTCAGGCGCGTGGCCTTCAACGGTGGGCTCTATTCCATACGTGTTGGAGAGTGGCCCGGCGCACGGCAATGCATCTATGGCCCGCGATCGGCGGCCCCTTCGCTCGAGGAGGTGTGCCTCGATCGGAGACATGCGTGCTGCGCCAAAGAAAACCGGTACCGGTCATGCGTCACCCTACCTTCTCATGTATGGCGACATACTAGATGTCAAAGGCCCGCACGGCCGAACACCGGGGACTATCGCGCGTCAGGTACCGATCTAGGGGCGGCGCCTTGCACAGCAACCTGCAACCGACGGGCTGCTACGTGCTAACACTACCATAAGCATAGTTAAGGCGCGGATAGCGCCCAAAAAGCAGGAATCCACCGCCATGTAGGATTTCGACCTGTCACCAGGAGCCACCGAGAAACAGGGGATCGGGTTCAAACCGGCGACATTCTGCGCCGCACGACATCGGCTCGATCGAGAATGGTGCACTATTCTTCCCGCGTTTCGCCGCCCTCGCGTGCGCTCTCCAATACTCGAGACGGCCACTGCTAAGGGGCTGAGTCAATCGGACGGTTGAGTGCGGCTCAGGTCGTGCGATGCGCCGGCTTTACGTTACTTCGTCGGACGCTCGTTTCTGCGCGGTCTGGTCGCCAGTGGCATCTTTACGTGCCGGCGTGTTAGACGCCGGCGGCTGAAGGGCGCTGATTATGGCGGCCGTGACGGCGTCGATCGAGCCGGTGGCATCAATCTGGCGAAGCAGCCCGCGCTCGGCGTAGTACGCCTCAAGGGGTTCCGACTCGGCATGATACACTTCGAGCCGCCGCGCGATATGCTCGGGCGTGTCGTCGGCGCGCCGCACAAACGGCCCGGGATCGTCGGCGGGCGGCGGGTTGTCCAACGTGTGATAGATTCGACCTGTCGCCTGACTCTGCAATCGGCCGGATAAGCGGGCGATGACCAGGTCGTCAGGTATATCGAGGGCGACGACGGCGTCGAGCGCCGTCCGTGTCTCAGTGAGGATGGCATCTAAGGCATCGGCCTGTCCGCATGTCCGTGGAAAGCCGTCCAGCACCCAGCTCCGCTCATTCACGACAATGGGAAGCAGTAGTTGCACGATGAGGTCGTCGGGGACAAGCTCGCCCTGGTCATTGTATTCCCGAATCTGATTACCAAGCGGCGTCCCGGCCGCAATCTCGGACCGCACAATCTCGCCGACTGGGATGTGGCGCGCCCCGATGAGCGCGGCCAGGCGCTGTGCCTGCGTTCCTTTGCCGGCGCCCGGCGGGCCAAGTAGCACTATCCGCATGCGTTTCCAGTCTCCCTCTTTGAAGCATAACCACGCTCGCGGTAGCGATGCCGAGAGGCCAACTCGGCGTCTCGCTGAGGCTAGTTCGTGTTGGGCGTACGGCCTTCGTCGCCCGAAGTGGCGACCGGTGGCAGCTCCCAAACAGGATCGAGGTGGGCCTCAAGATACTTGCGCATGCGGTTCCAGTGCGTTCCCCGCCAGAAGAAGCGACC
>JAQBPC010000632.1 GCA_028287725.1 Chloroflexota bacterium
CAACGGCCCGCTGCGGGTTTACAGCTTGCTGCACAGTGCCCGGCCAGCTTTGGTCAATCTCGGTGAGCACCGCGCCTTCGACATCACTCCATGGGCAGATCGCGTTCAGTTGATCGATGCCGAATACGCAGGTACCTGGGACCTTCCGGCGATCGGGGCGGTCACTGCTCCCGCCGCCGTCCTGGTTCGGCCCGACGGATATGTGGCTTGGGTGGGAGACCGAACCCAACCGGACCTCACTGACGCGCTAACCACCTGGTTCGGACCGCCTGCTGCGGCGTAGTTCTCTGCTCACATTCCATGCACTGCAGCAGGATGACTCTGGCGTTCGGATCAGGACGGCTTCCAGCCGCACCAGCCTGCGCGGTAGCCTCACTTGGGATGCGGCGCAGATGCAATCCCGCATCGATACGGGAGCGGTGATCATCCAGACTGCGGGAGACCCCCATCCTCTGGCTAGGTTTGTATCTCGACACCTGATGGCGGTTCGATCAGCATGTACGAACTCTCATTGGCCTCGTGAGATATGTGCTTGACTGAAAAGGACCAAATCAGACCGGTTCGCCCCTGGCAATAGCGTACGCGGCAGCGTTGTGTCGCGCGATGATGTCCTGCAGGTCGGCGTCCAGCAAACACCCGTGTTCTACCCGCACCCTGCCGTTGATCACACTCAGGTCCACGTTCTGAGGCTGGCAAAAGACCAGCGCCGCCAGTGGATCGTGCACCGCCCCTCCTGCCATGCCCAGAGTATCGACTCGATAGCCGACGAAGTCCGCGGCCATGCCCGGCGCCAGATACCCAATGTCGTCGCGCCCCAGCACCTCAGCGCCACCCCGGGTGGCCATCTGCAGCACATCCAGCGCGGAGAGCGCCGCGGGATTGCCGCCGACCCGATGCAGCAACATTGCCTGGCGCGCCTCCGCCAGCAAGTGCGAGCCGTCGTTTGAGGCAGATCCGTCGACGCCTAGGCCAACGCGAGCTCCGGCGTGCCTGAATGCCGCGAGTGGAGCAATGCCGGATCCCAGCCGCATGTTTGAGGTCGGGCAATGTGCGATGCCCGTTCGCGTCTTGCCCAGCCGCTCGGCTTCGGCCGGGGAGGCGTGCACGACATGCGCGTGCCACACGTCCGGACCGACCCACCCAAGGTCTTCCATCAGCTCCACCGGGCGGCGGCCGAATTCCTTCAACGAGAACTGCTCCTCGTCCTGTGTCTCCGCCGTATGCGTGTGGGAGTGGACGCCGTAGGCGCGTGCCAGCGCCACGCTTTCGCGCATCAGGTCGGGCGAGACAGAGAAGGGCGAGCAGGGGGCGAGTACGATACGCGTCATGGCGAAGCGCTGCGCGTCGTGGTAGGTCTCGATCACGCGGCGCGAGTCGCGTAAGATGTCGACCTCATTCTCGACCACGCTGTCCGGCGGCAAGCCGCCCTTCGACTGGCCTACCGACATCGAGCCCCGTGCGGCGTGAAACCGGAAACCCATGGCCGTGGCGACCTCGATCTGGTCGTCGAGCCTGGCGCCCCGAGGCCATATATAGGTGTGATCGCTGGCGGTGGTGCAGCCGGACAGGATCAGCTCGGCTATCGCGACCTCGGTGCTTACGCGGATTGACGCCGGGGACAGGCGCTCCCAGATGGGGTAGAGCGCCTTAAGCCAGTTGAAGAGATTGGAGTTTTGTGCCGCGGGAATGGCGCGCGTGAGCGTCTGGAAGAAGTGGTGGTGCGTGTTGACCAATCCTGGCATGATGACCATGCCGCGCGCGTCGATTACGCGATCGGCTGCAGCGGGCAATGATGAGGTAGGGCCAACGTCGACGATCTGGTTATCACGGACGAAGATGCCGCCATTGTCCCAGCGGGAGTCCACGTCATCCATCGTCGCCACAAGCGTGGCGTTTGTCACGAGCAATGTGCCCATCGTCCCTCCGGAGTGCGCTGCGCGCGGTAAGCGGGGTATTGTAGTATTGTAGAGCAATGGAGTTTCGCCCACTGTAGGGGAATAACCGATGGTCACGGCACATCGCACTACCTTCGAGGAGTTCATGGCGCTTCCGGACGATGGGAACCGGCACGAGCTTGTGCGGGGGGAGATAGTACATATGCCGCCACCGAAGGGTGAACACGGGCGCATTGAGCTGGCACTTGGCGGCGCCATCGACAGATATTTAATTGCCCGTGCCCATGACCTTGGCTGGCATGAGAATGACGGTCGCAATGAGCGTGACCGCCTGGTTGGGTGGCCGGCGGTAGGCGAGGTTGGAGTACGGCTACCTTTGCCGGATGATCATGACCAACTCCGTGGGCTAGACGTCGCGTACTTTACGCCTGAGCAGGTTGCCAGGCTGGGCGACACCCTTGTGACGGAGTATGCTCCCGAAATGCCGGCACTGGCGGCCGAGATCATCAGCCCATCCGAATCCGCAGAGTATGTCGACGAAAAGGTCACCGATTACCTGGCGGGTGGGGCGCGGCTGATCTGGCTTGTCTATCCACGCACGCGGACCGTAACGGTGATCTCGCCGAACGGCGTGGGCCGGAGAATTGGGGCCGATGGCGTGCTCGAAGGCGAGGACGTGCTCCCGGGCTTTGCCCTGCCGATTGCGAGCCTGTTCGCGTAACAAGTCATGCCTGTAGTCGTTCGTCTGGAAGGGGTTGGGGTGCCGGTGACCGGAGAAACCGTGACGCTGGCCGCACTCAACGCGGCGGACCAGGCTGACTTCACCGGCGCCATCGGCTTCGTGTTCGAACACTCCCCCTGGATCGCCTCCGAGGCATGGAAGAGCCGGCCATTCCGCGACTGCGACGACCTCTACCGCGCAATGTGCGCGGTGCTGGAGCGTGCGAGCGACGACCAGAAGCTTTCCCTGATTCGAGCCCACCCCGACCTGGCCGGAAAGCTGGCAGTTGCTACGGGGCTGACCGCGGAATCGGCCCGCGAACAAGCGTCGGCCGGTCTGGACAGTTTAACGCCCGAGGAATTCGCGGATTTTACTCGCTTAAACGCGGCCTACAGGGACCGCTTCGGCTTCCCATTTATAATTTGTGTGCGGGAGCACACGAGGGCTAGCATTCTTACCGCGTTCGAGAAACGCATCGCGCATGAGCGGCATGCCGAGATCCGTACTGCCCTGGACGAAGTCACTAAAATCGCCCGACTTCGGTTGCTAGACGCGGTAAGCTCTGACTAAGTGCGTAGAACATCCCTGAGCAATGTGAGGCGCCTGTGAGCGAGATCAACGCAGCCAGCACCATTCGATATGGGAAGGGCCATGTCACGATCTACCGCACCTATGCCCGACCGCTCACCGTGGCGCGGCGTGTGCCTGAATCAGAGTTTTCCGGTCGCGCGAATATCCTGTTCGCGGTCGACGTAGACGTGCACGTGTACGGCGATAACTTCCTCCCCGCCTATACCGAGGGCGACAACAGCGAGGTGGTGGCCACCGATACGATGAAGAATTTCATCCATGCGCAGGCGCTCACGTACGACGGCTCTACGCTGGAAGGCTTTCTCGCGTTTCTCGGACGCCAATTTCTTCAGACATATCCTCAGATGCAGGCCCTCAAACTGGAAGGCCGGGAGCAGCCGTTCGTCGCCGCTCGCGTACCGTCAAAGGCGGACGGCGAGGGCTTTGCAGACAGCACGGTGCTGTTTGGCCGCCGGCACGATGACCACGCGACAGCGACGATCGAGATGACGCGCGAAGGTGGCGCGGCGGTGGTAACCGGCCACTCATGCGGCCACGTAGGCCTGGAGCTGATCAAGGTGACCGGTAGCTCGTTCATTAGCTTTCTTCGCGACGCGCACACTACGCTGCCGGAGCGCGTCGACCGTCCGCTTTTCATCTACCTCGACCTGCACTGGACCTATCAGGATGTACGCGATGCTCTGGAGCTCGATCGAGAGGCGTATGTCCCCGCGGAACAGGTTCGTGATGTGGTGCAGGTGGTGTTCCACCAGTTCAACAGCAAATCAATCCAGCATCTCGTGCATGAGATGGGTACGCGGTTGTTGGAGCGGTTCCCGGAGCTTGCCACCGTCTCGTTCGAAGCTCAGAACCGGTTGTGGGACACGGGCGCCGCCTCCGAAGCAGATGAAAAGATCAAAGTGTACTGCGACCCTCGACCGCCGTACGGGATGATTTATCTCACGCTGAGCAGGGGAGAGTGACTGCTGTGTCTGGCCGCCTGACGACGCATGTTCTGGACACAGCGCACGGAAGGCCGGCAGCGGGAATGAGGCTCGAGCTCTGGCAGCTCAATGCCGCCGGCGAGCGCCGCTTGGTGACGTCCGTTGTGACCAATACCGATGGGCGTACGGATAGCCCATTGCTGGACGGCAACCTGCAGCAGGGTGAATACGAATTGGTGTTCCACGTAGGCTCCTACTTTCTCGCGCACGGCGAGCAGATTACCTCCCCTGCGTTTCTTGGCCAGGTGCCGGTACGTTTCGGAGTCGCGGACCCTAACGGTCATTACCACGTTCCCTTGCTGACGTCTCCGTGGGCATATAGTACGTACCGGGGGAGTTGAGACGTGTCCGATAGAGCAACGGTACTGATGGCCCGCATTGACGAGCTGGCAAAGTTCAGTGAAGAGCCACATCGGCTCGTCCGCCGGTCCTTGACGCCGGCTTTGCAACAGGCCAATGATCTGGTTGCTAGCTGGATGCTTGCCGCCGGGATGACGGTGCGCCAGGATGCCGTTGGAAACCTCGTCGGCACATACGCCGGGGTGGCGGGGGCGAGCAAAACGCTCATTCTGGGGTCACATTTGGACAGCGTGCGCGATGCTGGTAAGTATGACGGGCCGCTTGGCGTCCTGGCGGCGCTGGCCTGCGTGGAACGATTGCATGAAGAAGGGCAGCGCTTACCGTTCGCAGTCGAAGTGATCTCATTTGTGGACGAGGAGGGGCTCCGCTTCCGCACGTCGTATCTGGGCAGTAGCGCGCTGGCCGGCAGCTTTAATCCATCCTGGCTTGACTATCAGGACGAACAAGGCGTCGTCCTTGCCGATGCGTTACGCAGATTTGGCGGTGATCCCGCGGACATTGCGAGTTGCCGGCGGAACTCAGACGATCTGCTCGGCTATTGCGAAGTCCATATCGAGCAAGGGCCGGTTCTAGAGGCGGAAGATCTTCCCGTCGGCGTGGTCGACGGTATTGCCGGTCAGGATCGGCTAACGGTGGAGTTCACGGGTGTCGCAGGGCACGCCGGCACGGTGCCGATGGCGCGGCGGCATGATGCGCTGTGTGCGGCCGCGGAGCTGGTGCTGGCGGTCGAGCGGACCGGTCAGGCAACCGATGGATTGGTGGCGACGATGGGCCAGATCGCCGCTGAACCCGGAGCGAGCAACGTGATTCCCGGGCATGTGACGCTGAGCCTGGACGTGCGGCATCGCGATGACGCCGTGCGCACTCGGGCAGTGGCTGCACTGCACGACGAAGCAACGGCCATTGCCCAGCGCCGTGGCGTTCATCTGGTGTGGACGAGCATGCAGTCGACACCGGCGGTACCCTGCTCGCCCCAGCTCATCGGCCGGTTGGCACACGCTATCGAAGAGCTTGGCTTTAAGGTTCAGCATCTGACCAGCGGGGCTGGACACGACGCCGTTCCCATGGCGTCCCTCACCGATGCGGCCATGCTCTTCGTGCGCTGTAAAGGCGGCATCAGTCACAATCCGGCGGAATCCGTGCGATTGGATGACGTGAATGTCTCGCTCGAAACCCTCTACCGGTTTGTCCTCGGCATGCAGAGAGATATGGCCCTTTAAGCGGCGAAATATGGCTACATCGACGGATACCTACGACCTGCTCATCCGTGGCGGCGCGATTGTGGGCGAGACCGGTGTGCGGAGCGCCGACATCGCCGTGGCTGATGGGCGCATTGTGCTGGTCGATCCCGAGATAGCCGGCGCGGCGGCCGCTACTATCGTCGCCACTGGTCTCCACGTTTTCCCAGGCGTGATCGACGCGCACGTGCATTTCAATGATCCCGGCCGAACTGAGTGGGAGGGATTCGGCAGCGGCTCGCGCGCGCTTGCCGCCGCCGGTGGCACCACCTTTTTTGATATGCCGCTTAATGCCCACCCGCCGACCATTGACGCCGAGTCGTTCAAGCAAAAGCTGCAGGTGGCGAGCGGGGTATCGCATGTCGACTTTGCGCTTTGGGGCGGCATGGTCCCAGGAAATCTGGATCGGATGGACGAGCTTGCGTCGTGTGGCGTGATCGGCTTCAAAGCGTTCATGTCGAACAGCGGCATAGATGATTTCCAAGCCGTAGACGATTACGCACTCTACGATGGCATGACGCGGGCAGCGCGTTTGAAGCGTATCGTGGCGGTACATGCCGAGAACGATGCGATCACCGCTGCCCTGGCGCGGCAGGCAGTCGCCAAGGGTCAGACGGCCGCGCGGGATTATTTACGGTCCCGTCCGGCGATCGCGGAGCTGGAGGCCATTAACAGGGCCATCCTGTTTGCTCAGGGGACCGGCTGCTCGCTGCATATCGTGCATGTCACGACGGGGCGCGGCGTTGCACTGGTAGCCGAAGCACGCGGCCGAGGCGTCGACGTTAGCTGTGAAACCTGCCCACATTATCTGGTGCTGTGCGACGACGACCTCGAACGCCTGGGCGCGGTGGCGAAGTGCGCGCCGCCGTTGCGGTCCGCACTCGAGCGTGAAGCTCTATGGCGTCACATTCAGACCGGTGCACTGCAAATGGTCGCCTCGGACCATTCACCTGCCCCGCCTTCCATGAAGACCGGCGATGATTTCTTCCGCATCTGGGGTGGCATCTCCGGCTGCCAGCATCTTCTGGCGCTGCTGATCACCGAGGGTCATGTGTCACGTGACCTGCCGCTGCACCTCATCGGGCGGTTGACCGCCTCATACGTTGCAGACCGCTTTGGCCTGGCTCCGCGCAAGGGGCGCCTGGCGGAAGGCTATGATGCGGATGTTGCGCTTGTGGACCTGGAGGCCGGCTACGAGATTCGAGCCGAGGACCTGATGTATCGACATCGCCAGTCCCCCTACGTTGGACGCAGCGTGCGCGGCCGCGTTGTGCAAACGCTGGTAAGAGGCACTACCGTGTACCGAGACGGCGAGATAGTCGGCCAGCCGCTGGGGCGCCTCGTCACTCCTCAGCAGAGAACATCGACGTAGCGTCCCCTTGGCTTCATGTCGTGAGCAGCTCCTCCCAGAACGCCAGGACACGTTCTGCCGTCTCACTTGACGAGTCGGGACCCTCGAGTTGCATCACGGTTACGCCGTCCGGCCAAACACCGCCAAGCGGCGCCAGCGCCTGGGCCGCCAGCTGTTCGTAGGCCTGGACCTTGGCTGCGCGGTCATTCGCGTCCGCGTACTCTTCGAAGACCCGCAAAAAGCCGGGATCGTTATTGGTAAAGTAGCGGATGGCTTCTTTTTCGCCGCGCCAGGGCAGACGGCGCATCTGAAAGTAGGCCAGCATAATCTCCGCCGTGGAATAGAGTAGACGTATGTCGATGGCGCGGGCATACACGGGATCGTCGGACGCCAGCATTCGCTTCGTCTGCTGCAAGTTATAGTTGACGCCGAACCATATTCGATAGATGGCGGACTCGTCGAGCGGTTTAAACCCTTGAGCGTTCCCGATCTTGTGATGCACCCGCTCCAGGCGAGCGTGGCGATCGACGACGATGCGGCCGGTCGTGACATACCTGGTGAGCCGTTCTTGGCCGGCATCCGTGGGCAGTGGATCTTCCTGCTCGAGGTAGCGGTCGACCGCGCTCGCATGCTCAAACACGAGATCGGTCAGCCGGCCATCGATCCAGGTCAGGCCGACGTGGATAGGCGCGGGCATGGCCGATAACACCAGGTATAGATCGTAGTCGCTCGCGAGGTTCAAGGCGTTGCCGGCGGCGGAGCCAAGTACCACCAGTCCATCGACGACATCCTGTTGCGCGAGGCGGCGGAGTACTTCATCAAAGGACAGTACATTGCCAATCGAACGCAATGTTGGCGGCATCGTCTGGCTGTCCCTCGAATCGACTCGGCAGATGCGGCCGAACCGCTAACAAACATCAAGCGACCGTTGGCTTCCGTGACTCGGCGCAACGTTATAGCGATTCGGATATAGCCGTGGTTTGCCGACTAACGGAATATCTCGTCTACCGGATACGCAAAACCCGGGAGGACATCGCCGCCCTCAAGTATATCGCCCGCACTCAGCGTTATTTCGGGTGCCTCATTTCCCGGAAGCCAAACATCGATGCTACGGCGTCGTGGCCACACGATCCACACAAGCTGCACACCTCGTTCCAGCCAGAGGCGCGCTTTAGCGCTCATTGCCGGTCGATGCTGGCCTTTGGAGGCGATCTCTACGCCTAGATCTGGCGCAAGACGAGCGAATCCGTCTTCGTCCGGATGGGGCACGCGCTCGGCACGGACGAACGCTATGTCGGCAGCCAACACCGTCTCCTCAGGCTCGCCGGGTCTGGTAAGGTCGAAACCCGTCTCCGCCGGCGCGATCTCTCCAAGGTCATGTGCTTCGACAAATCGATCGAGCGCGCGCTGCAGTCGGCTGGACGCATGGCCCTGTTGCCAGCTTGCGGGCGCTAATCGGACCAACCTCCCCTGCACCAGCTCATAGCGCCACCCGTCGTCGGGCAGTGTTAGCAGATCGTCGGCTGTCCATCGCGCCGGCTCGGCCCAAGGTATCGACGTCGCTGCCATGCTCCCTCCTATCTCGATACCAGGTCATGTTGCCCAATGCGGTGCGCCGATTGGCCGGTCGCGCGTGCTATCGATACCGACGGTGGCGCTGTTAAACGCTCAGAGCCAGTCTGCCACCCACCAGTCCGCGTGCGGAATGCCGCTGTGCAGCGCGACGCGCACCAGGAAGCCGATGTCGTAGGGCACACGCCGCAGCTCTATGGCAATGCCACCGCTGGTGCAGGTCACCATTGCGTATTCGGCCCATCCGGGGTGGCGGATGCGGTCCCCCACCTCGATCGGCAGACCGACACTGCCGGGGTTGATCAGGTACGAGTGGCGGTGCCGCCGGACCATCTGAACGTGGGTGTGGCCGCCGGCCATCACCGTCGCCGAGTGTCCGTCCAGCACGAGGTCCAGCGCGCTGTCAGGTGTCGTTGCGTCAATCACCTCGGTGTTGCTTCGCGACGAGCCATGAAAGCACATCAGCGAAGCCCAGTCGCCGAGTGGTAGCGATAACGTTCGCTTGAAGGTTCGCAGATACGCTAATCCTGCTTCGCCGAGCTGCACTACGTTCCAGCGTTCGATGTCCCGCATGCGGCCGGCATCTCCTGGGATGGGCTCGTCAGGTATCGGCTGGAGCAAGTCCTCATCCGTGTTGCCCATCACCACGGGACAAACGAGCGCGCGCAACAGATCGACCGCTTCCCGCGGCTGCGGACCTTCGGCCGCCACATCGCCGAGACACACGACCTGATCCGCGCCCTGTGCTCGGAAATCGGCGACCACCGCCTGGAGCGCCAACAGATTACCGTGTATGTCGGAGATGATGGCCGTTTTCACCGGCGCCGTTCCTTCCTAATCTGATTCACCATGGTGGCGTGCAGCATAGTTGAGGAACGGCGCCGGCAGCGCCTACTGGTCGCCGAAGCGTCCCCTGCTGGCCGCCATCCGGTCCTCAAGTGCCCCGAGGCCCTGCTCGATCCCGCTCAATCGCTCCAGCTCCGGCGCCTGCTCGCCTTCGAGAGTACGGCGATCGGCGAGAGCGGCGTCGATGCTGTCTCGTACATTGGCGATCATCACGTCGATGCCGCGCGCAATGGACGAGGAGAAGGCGTCAAATGCCTTGTGCACTTCCTGCAGCATGTTGGGGAGCGACTTGGCAGGCAGCTTGTGCAGTTCCGCACGCGCCGTCTCCGCCATCTTCTCCTTCATGTTGCGTTCCATGGTGTTCCTGCGATTGATGATGCCAAGAGTCACCGCGCTGGCTACGGTGCCGATCACGAAGAGCGGGCTGGTGGCCCAACCTATCGCGGCGAGCAGCACTGTGGCGGCAATCTGCAGTGCGATGACTCGAAGGGCGCTCTGCAGCCAGCCGCTGCCACCCTTTAAGATCACCCCGAAGTCGCCGAGCATTCCTCCACCATATGCGAGAATGGTTTCGAGAACCCGCTTTGGGTCGCCTTCGACTTCACCCGGTTCCGGCACTACTCCGCCCGCCACCTGGATGCGGATACGCTTCAGCGTGGCATCGATTGTAGCGGCATCTTCGCCGATGTCTCCTGTGAGCTGGTTGAGGCGTTCCTCAATCTCCTTGCCGGTCTGTTCCGACCATTCTTGCAGCTCACGCTCGATGTAGCTGTTGATTCCCTCGGCCATTTCCTTGCGGATCCGTTGAGGGTTCCATTGCGGCGAGACCTTCAGCGCCATGGCCGCCTCGAGCATCCCGTCTTCCATGGTGGCGACACGCTGGCGGAAGCTGAGCTCGACGGACTTCTGGACAAGCTGCTCGGCCGCCTCAATGGTGCGCAGGATGCGCCGGCGGTGCTCCTGCAGCTCGTCGAATTTGGGCTGGACCTCCTTCACGCGGTTCTCCAGCGTGGCGAGGTCCGTTTCCATGGTGGCCCGGCGGAACGCGAGCGCTTCCCTGGCGTCGTCGACTGCCTGTGCAGCCTGTGCCAGCGGCCGCTCGAGCGCGACCCGGCCGCGCTCCCGCGCCAGGAATCGCTCGAGCGATTCCTCGAGCTCGGGCAGACGCGAGTGTTCAAGGGCCGGCTGGTCTCCCGCCAATCGTGCGCGGAGCGCCGGCTTGGCGCTGACGAAGTAAATTCGCTCATGGCCAAGATCGCGGCCTTGCACGCGAGTGAGCGGGCCAAGCCGTTGCTCGGCAAGCGCGGTGAGGTCCCGCGCTTCGCGGGCCGGGTCGTCCGCATCGTCCAGCACGCGATCGTATTGGTTGATCGCGAAGAAGATATGGGTAAGACCCTTACCGAGAATGTGCGTGTTGAGATATTCCAGCTCTGTCAGGCTGGCGAAATTCGTGGCGGACAATACAAAGATTGCCGCGTCGGATTGGCGAATGTAACCGCTGGTAATCTCGGTCCGCATTGCCGACTCATTCAAGCCGGGAGAGTCGACGATCTCCACGTTATTCTGGCAAAGCGGCGCCGGGTAGCGGACTTCGACCATCTTATAGGTGGCCTGGCGCCTGTGGTTCTCTTCCTCATCGGTTGAGAGGCTCAGGGTGTTGGCCAGCTCTTCGGCACTCACCTCTTGCGGCTCACCGCGGAAGGGAATGAGGTCAATTTTTACTTCGGGGCCGTACTTAATAAGCGTGAGCAGCGCAGTCGTAGGCGTAACATTCGCCGGCAGGAGATTGGCGCCGAGCAACGCATTGATCAACGTGGACTTGCCACGCTTGAACTCGCCCAGCACCAACACGCGAAACACGCCGGCCTGCACGCGATCCGCAAGCTCTTCCAGCTGCGAAGCGCCATCCTCCATACCCAGGCCGCGGTTCAGCGTTGCTAATTCACGAAGTTCCGCGACAACTTCTCCCCTAGCCTCCGCAAAGTCGCGGTAACCCTCTACCTGTCCGGTCATCCTCGTCCTCTCATCGGCGCACTGCGCGCCGTTCGGTCATTATTGCTCATGTGCATCGTACTACAGTGGCGAAAATATGTTTCAAATCTCAAAGGAACGGTAGTCCAGACTACAAATTGCCGGATTTCTCATGTCCGCTAGGCACCTGTACGTCGAGCGCCCCAACCAGCGCGTCGACACGCCCGTGCGCCGCAACGCGTGCCGAATCATCGACGACTACCAGGGCCGGCTCTACTGCTGTTGGAATTCCCGCGCGGATGCGTTCGGTTGCCTGCGCAAATGAGGCATTTACTTGCTGAACGAGCGCCAGACCGGCATCGCTGGTGGCCGTCATTGCGGCCTGCAGCAACGCACTTCGCGTGTCTTTGTCATGCATGCTCCGCGTTAGCATCCTTAAGATTGGTCCAATGGTCATTACCGCCCCAGCGACGACCGGACGCATAGTAAGGCCGATGACGGTCATGAAGGTTGTGAGAAGCAAGCTGTCCTCGAGGAAATCTGGCTCCACATACGGGTGCAAACCGGGCGCGGGCGCCATGGCCGCGAGCCGCTCGACCGGCCAATCCGCCACACCGGCATCGCGAAGCGCAACCTGCATTTGCTCGCGAACCTGTGCTTCATGCTCACGCGCGAAGGTCGTGAATTGTTCCTGAATGTAGAACGGCAAGAACCGCCGAATGTCCTCGATACTTGCGTCGGTCGTCTCAGAAGCCAGGCGATCCCGTAGCGCCAGCGTGAAGGCGTCGAGCTCCAATGTGTATGTATCACGGATAAACTCGAGCGCACGGCACGCGGCATTCGCCTGCGCGGTGAGCGTCGCCGAATCGTCGGTAACCGTACGCGCCGGTTGCTCCGGCACTTCTTCGAGGCGTGTACGAAGCGTCACGGCCAGCTGCTTCGCCTTACCTGTAACGGCAGTTTGCAGAATGCTTGCGCGTGCCACCGCACAGTCCCTCAGCAGTGCCCGGAGCTCCGGGAAGCCGGAGCGTGACAGCAGTCGCGGATCGTTCTGCTCGCGAGCGCGAAGCGCGGTGCGGGCAGCGTAGGGCAGTACCTCGGGCGCTCTGCCAAGCACCGGGGTCAGAAGCCGCACCACGCGATCGCGGACCGCGGCGCGCTGTGCCTCGTCTTCGAGCTCGTCGTCGCGGTTGAGCACGACCAGCAGGCGCTGAAGACCGGCGCTGACGACCCGTTGCTTGATCAGCTCATGCTCGCTGGCGCCAAGGGCCTGAGCGCTATCGAGCACCAGCAAGGCGAGGTCACTTTGCGGCAGCAGGCCATAGACTGTTTGCGTTAAGCGCGAGGTGTCGGGATCGTTGAGACCCGGCGTGTCCACCACCATCAGGCCATGCAGGTCCGCGCTCGGCAGTGCCACCCGTGCATAGCTCACGCTCGCGGCGTCGTCAGGGCTAAGGGACAGCAGCTCTTCTCTGGTGGACTCGGTCGCTTCGCCGCCTTCGTAGACAATCTCTACGTGCTCCTGCGCACCGCCGAACAGATAGACAGGCGGGAGAGCCGGAGCGTTCTGGCCCACTGGGAGCCAGGGCTGCCCGATCAGGCTATTCACCAGTGATGACTTGCCACGATTATGCTCGCCCACCACCGCGACGAGCAGGCGTCGGGAGCGCAGACGGTCGTCGAGGGCCGCGAAGCCTGCCGCCAAATCGGAAGCGCCGATTCCTTCAGCCTCGGCGCGCAAGTCGCGCAAAGTAGCTCGCAGGGTCAGCTCAGGAGTCCCCAACGGGACAGTTTCGATCACAGTACTTTCACCATTTGCTCGGTCTCGCGTTCGAGGTCGGTCCGCTGCAACAAGTCCACACCGGCCGGCCGCGGCAATCCCGTGCACGCGTAGAAGAGATCCGACTGCGCGAAGAGACGAAGCATCTTGATGCGCTTGACCACGAGCGGATGTGTTTGCATCAGCTCCTGACCGCGAACGACTAGGCCTTGCTTGCGGAGCTCTTCACCCTGCGCAAGGTATGCGTCCACGTCCACGTCTTGCGCTAGGGATGCAAAGCCGAGCCGCAATTTGATGAGGGCTCGCGCGCCCGCCTCGGTGTCGCCCGCGCAAATCGCGCCGGCACGGTCCGCGGTTACCTCGGCTCGCCGCTGCCAGCTGGCGAGTGGCACTCTCGTTGCCAACATGGGAAATTTATAGTCATCCGGCTTGTGCCAGAACTTGTTGAACAATTGATAATGAAGCAGATAGGCCAGGGTGAGATATGTGACATGCTGATTTTGAATGTGGCCACATTCATGGCCAATTACGAAGCGAAGCTCCTCTGGAGAAAGCTGTAGGGCCAGGAACGAGGTCACGTGAACGAAGCTGTGCTCATCGGTGCCGAATGTGAAGGCATTCATGCCCATTCCGCCCTCGCCTGGGCCGATCAGCAGGCGTGGAACCGGAATTGAGAGTTTCTCGGCGCACTCGGTCAGTATGGCGTACATTTCAGGGAACTGGCGCGGCGAGACTTGCACTGAATCGTGAAGGAACGTGCCAAAGGTAACCCTGAGATAGGAGTTGATTACCGCTTCGACACTACCTTGCAGACCCGCACGGCTGAGAAGTCTCTGCACCGTGGAGTCGGTGGGATGGGCATAGAGAATGGACGCCGATCGGTCCTTCTCGTTCTCTTGTTCCTTGCGCGACTTCACGAAATCCGCGAAACTCGTAGCCATGGTTCGCCTCCAGGTGCTTGCACCAAGAGTATACCTGGGGCCAGATTACGCGCATATACGGGCCAATGGGCCATGCGCACGAGGCACGCGGATCACCTCGCTTCGGTGATGGCACGGCATAATATATGCCGGGTGAATCGAGGGATCGCGGATGCAATTGATTGAGGTAGAGTATGCCGTTTCACCGCGCCCAGATTCGCTGTGTGTTGACCATTGCCGGTTCGGACAGCGGAGGCGGCGCCGGCCTGCAGGCGGATCTGAAGACATTCCTCAGCCACAACGTGCACGGCACCGTGGCTGTGACCTGTGTCACCGCGCAGAACACGCTGGGCGTCAGCGGTATTGAGCGCATCTCGTCCCACCTCGTACAAGCGCAAATTGAAGCCGTACTGGATGATCTGGCGCCGGAAGCGGCAAAGACAGGATTCCTGGCGGGCCTTGCCGCCATTGAGGCAGTCGAGGCTCTTGCCGATCGTCTGCCGCCACTTGTGGTTGACCCTGTCTGCGTCGACAAATACGGCAGGAAAATTGTCGACGATCCAACCCTTGAGGCGATACGACGCGTACTGATACCAAGAGCAACCGTTGTCACGCCAAATGTGGCAGAGGCTGCCGTGCTGACCGGGCGTTCCGTCGAGAGCCCGGCCGACATGGAGAACGCCGCCGAGGCACTGCTCTACGCCGGGGCGCGCGCCGTCCTGATAAAGGGAGGGCGACTCGGTACCGATCGCAGTCCAGACTTGTTTGCATGTTCCGATGGTTCTCGAGAATGGCTCGACATTGCGCGCGTCGCCACCACCGCGGTGTTGGGCACCGGCGACACACTCGCGGCAGCAATCGCCTCGCGCCTCGCCTGGGGTGTGGCGCTGCCAGACGCCGTGCGCCTGGCCAAGGCGTATGTCACATCCTGTCTTGAAATGGCCCTGGAGATAGGGCAGGGCCAGGGCCCCATCGGCCATGTGCCTGCGGCAAGCCTGGATTAATTCGCGTCAAGGGCGCGGAAACCTGCTCCCTACGCCGGTGGGTCGTACCATTGGTCAGGTAAGCGTTATGGGTGACGATATCACTTGGATCTGTAGCAGTCGCACTACGATAGGCTGGTGGCGGCAGATACCGGTCACTTAAGGTCGAACCCTGCGTACCTACTTCCTGAATGATTGTTCTGAACTTCAAATCAGCTTAGAGCGCCTTACACAAACTTTATAAAGCTTTGACCCATATTCCATAGTCGACAGCTACTATGAAGCCTATGGGAATGTTCCAATGGAAATGACCAGGAATGTTGCGCGGCAACTCGGCCTGGGGTCGCGGATCGTCGCGCCGGCGGTTGTGTTTGGCGTCCTGAACACCGCGGCGCTGGTTGCTGAGATGTGGCTGCTCAGCCGGGTAGTCGCCGATGTGTTTGTCGGTCACGACCACGTTGCGACCGTCGTGCCCCTGCTCTCCCTGCTCGCGCTCACCCTGGTACTTCGAGCGGCGTTGGTGACGGCGCGTGATGCGAGCGCCGGGCTGGCGGCAATTCGAGCCAGGGGCCGGCTCCGCCGGCGCGTGATCGATCACCTGCTGGCGCTCGGTCCGGCTTATGCCCGCGGTGAGCGCACGGGCGAGCTGGTGGCGGCGACTACGGAAGGGATTGACCGGCTCGATCCGTACGTCAGCCGTTACTTGCCGCAGACAATTCTCGGGCTGGCGATCCCGCTGATCATTGCCGTGGCGGTCCTGACACAGGATTGGGTCAGCGCCACGCTGCTGCTGGTGACGGCGCCGATCATCCCCCTGCTGATGATCCTCGTCGGCAGCTACGCGGAAGGCCACATTCAGCAGCAATGGGAAGCGTTGGCCCGCCTCAGCGCTCACTTTCTTGACGCGCTTCAGGGCTTACCCACCTTAAAGGCCTTTGGCCGTGGTAAGGCCGAGCAGGCGACGATCAGCAGAATTAGCCATGATTTTCGTGACCGGACCATGCGGGTGTTGCGGTTTGCCTTCCTGTCCGGGCTGGTACTGGAGTTCATCACGGCCGGGGCAATTGCGCTTATTGCCGTTACCCTCGGCGTGAGGTTGCTTTCCGGATCGATTTCCTTCGAGCGCGCGTTTTTTGTCTTACTGCTCACGCCCGAATATTACCGTCCGCTGCGTGAGTTGGGGCAGCACAGGCACGCCGCTATGGAGGGAGCCGTCTCTGGGAACCGTCTGGCGGAGATCCTCGCCACACCGGTTGCTTCGCCTCAGCCGGACAATGGTGTGCCTGCGCCGGCTGGCCCGATTCGGCTAGAGCTGGATGCGGTGTCGTACACCTACCCAGGACGCAGCAGGCCGGCACTCGCGGACGTATCGCTGGCATTACCGGTTGGTACGCGTACCGCGTTGGTCGGCCGGAGCGGATCGGGGAAGTCCACCTTACTCAATGTGCTGATGGGTTTCCTTACGGCCACCGGCGGGGAAATTCTGGTTAATGGCGTGCCACTCTCCACAATAGCGCCTGAGGAATGGCGCTCCCGTATTTCGTTTGTGCCACAGCGGCCGCACTTGTTCCATGGCAGTATCGCGGAGAATATCGCGCTCGGCGGCCCCGAGGCCCGGTTGGACGAGATAGAGTGGGCGGCGGAGTTAGCCGGCGCAATGGACTTCATCCAGTCGCTGCCCGAGCGTACCACGACACTGATTGGTGACGGCGGCGCCCGCTTAAGCGGTGGCGAGGCACAGCGGCTTGCCATTGCTCGCGCCTTCCTCAAGGACGCGCCACTTGTTTTATTCGACGAGCCGACGTCGAATCTCGATCCGCGGAGCGAGACGCTGATTCGGGGCGCGCTCGAGCGGCTCACCCAGGGACGAACGCTGCTCGTGGTTGCGCATCGACTCAACACCATCTATACGGCAGACAACATCGTAGTGCTCGAGGAAGGCAGACTGGTCGAGCAGGGCCGGCACGCCGATTTGCTGGGCAGTGGCGGCGCATATAGCCGGCTGCATGGTCCTGGAAGGCTGGTACCCGCGTGACGACCGTCGTGCGCGTGCTCTCGTTCCTGCGCCCGTATCGGCTTCGGGTTTTGGCCGCGATCGCGCTTGGCTGCGCGACAGTCGCGGCAAATATCGGCTTGGTCGCCGTCGCCGGCTATCTCATTGCGGCGGCCGCACTCAAGCCTGCCTTGCTTGCGCTGTCCGTACCGATATATCTGGTGCGCTTTTTCGGCGTTACGCGAGCATTTCTCCGCTATGGTGAGCGGCTCGTTTCTCACAGCGTCACATTTGCGCTCCTAGCGGAGATGCGTATCTGGTTCTATTCGCGGCTCGAGCCCCTGGCGCCCGCGTCTCTCTCGATGCATCGGACCGGCGATGTGCTTGCGCGGATGGTCAAGGATATCGACGAGCTGGAAAACGTCTACTTGCGTGTGTTTTCGCCGTTGATAGTAGCCTTGGTAACCGCGAGCGCAGTTGCCGTGTTGCTGGGCGTGTTCAACTTGTGGCTCATGCTGGTCGCAATTCCTTTTCTGCTGTTGGCAGGCCTCGGCGTGCCGCTGCTTGGCCGTGCGTTAGCCGCACGCGTTGGTGAGGATCTGCCGCATATTCGCGGCGAGCTAAGCGCTCAGGCAGTCGACAGCATCCAGGGTATGCAGGACCTGCTGATTTTTGGCCGCGAAGCGAGCGTGCGTGGTCGCATCGCGGCGCTCGAGCGGCAGAGCGGCAGCGTGGAGCGACGTCTCACGCGCGTGGCGGCGCTGCAAAGCGGCATCGGCGACTTTCTGGCCGCCGGCTGTGCAACTGCCGTGGTAACCGTTGCGATTCCGCTGGTGACGACAGGCCGAATTGGTGGTGTCTATCTGGCGTTTCTGGCAGTGATGACACTCGCCACGTTCGAGGTCCTTCAGCCGCTGGCTACCGTGTTTCCCCTGATGGATCGCACGCGCACCTCGGGGGACCGGCTGTTCGAGATCGCCGATTCGCAGCCGAACGTGCGCGAGGCGGCGCAGACAATCTCGGCGCCGCTCGACATAGATCTTGAATTCAGTCACGTCAGTTTTGCCTATAACGCGGATATGCCGCCCGTGCTCGACGACGTCACGTTCAGCGTACGGCGTGGGATGCACGTCGCGGTGGTCGGCGCGAGCGGCTCGGGGAAGAGCACCCTGCTCAGTCTTGCCCTGCGCTTCTGGGACGTCGATGCAGGCATGGTGAAATTTGGCGGCGCGGACGCGCGGCAGCTCACGCTAGACGCCGTTCGCGCGCAAATCAGCGTGGTGATGCAGGAAGTCGCGCTTTTTACCGACACGCTGAGAAATAATCTCCGTATTGCCAGGCCCGATGCTACCGAAGCTGACCTGCTCTGGGCGCTCGATACGGCGTGTCTGGGCGACCTGGTAGACCGGCTGCCTGATGGTCTCGACAGCTGGATCGGCGAGCAGGGCTTGCAGTTGTCCGGCGGCGAACGGCAGCGGCTGGCTATTGCCCGCGCTTTGCTGAAGACCGCGCCGATTCTCGCGCTTGACGAGGCGACCGCAAATCTCGACCCCATAACGGAAGCGACGGTACTGTCCCAGCTCCTCGCCGCGGCGACCGATCGCGCGGTGTTGCTGATTACGCACAGGCTGGTGGCGATGGAAGAAATGGATGAGATTCTCGTGCTCGATCGTGGGCGGATTGTGGAGCGAGGAACGCATGCCGAGCTCGTGGACAGCCGCGGCGCATACTGGCGGCTGCAAGAGGCGCAAAACGAGCTTTTCGCGATTACCTGAGCATAAGGAGACGTAACGTGGATGACGGCACCCTTGTCTCGCGCTGGCAGTTCGCCTACACGGTGACGTATCACTACCTCTTCCCGCAAATCACCATGAGCCTGGCGCTACTCCTGGTGATTTTCAAGACGATATACATCAGGAACCACGATGAGCGCTACAACACGGCCGCCCGCTTCTGGGGCAAGCTTTTCGCCATTACTTTCGTGATGGGCGTGGTGACCGGCATACCCATGGAATTCCAATTCGGTACCAATTGGGCTCGGTTCTCTGCCTCAACCGGGGAGATCATCGCACAGACGCTTGCGATGGAGGGCGCGTATGCCTTCTTCCTGGAGTCCGCCTTCTTGGGAATCTTCCTGTTTGGTGAGCGTATCTTCGGTCAGACGATTCATTGGCTCTCGGCCGTCCTGGTCTGGATCGGGACCTGGGCGTCCGCCGCGTTCATCATTGCCACCAATGCCTGGATGCAGCACCCGGTTGGCTATACGACCCTACCCAATGGGAAGCTCGCCTTGCACGACTATTGGTCTGTATTGTTTAACTCCTGGATTGTGGCGCAATTCCTCCATACAATGGGCGGCGCCGTGCTGACGGGATCGTTCCTCATGGCTGGGTTGGGTGCGTATTATCTTCTCGCGAACCAGTATGTCGAGTACGCCAGGATCTTTGTCCGAGTCGGCGTGATAGTCGGCGTGATAGCGGCATGCCTGCAGCTCTTTCCCAGTGGCGATTTGGAAGGGCAGCAAGTTACCCAGTACCAGCCAGCCAAGTTAGCCGCGATGGAGGGCCTATTTCACAGCGAGAAGGGCGCCGGCATTGCCATTCTTGGCCAGCCGAATGTGGCGACACAGCGGCTGGATAATCCACTGATCGTGCCGAATGTGCTGAGCTTCTTGACGTACAGGCGTTGGGGCGCGGAGGTAAAGGGCTTGGACGCCGTACCGCGCAACAACTGGCCGGACAACATACCACTCACGTACTTCGTCTATCACATCATGGTGGGCCTCGGCACCTTCTTCATTGCGATCATGGGTTTTGGGGCGCTCCTGTTGTGGCGACGGCGGCTCTTTCGCACCCGCTGGATGCTCTGGATCCTGATGCTGGCCACCCCGTTCCCGTTCATTGCCAACACCGCGGGATGGCTCACTACGGAGGTCGGTCGCCAGCCGTGGATCGTCTTTGGCTTGCAGCGGACCGCGGTTGGCTCCTCGTCGAATGTCTCCAGCGGTAACGTGCTGTTTACCTTAATTGGCCTCGCCGGCATGTACATCGCGTTGGGGCTGCTGTACGTCTTGCTTGTCATGCGTGAGCTCGGCCATGGACCGGAAGTGGAAGCCTCGACGCCAAATCTGGCTACCGGGCTGGCCGAATTCTGAGGGAGGAGGGTCTCGATATGCCGACACTCTGGTTTATCCTGCTGGCGTTCATGCTCAGCATGTACGTACTCCTGGACGGATTTGACCTTGGCGCGGGCGCAATTCACCTGTTCGCCGCAAAGAACGAACAGGAGCGTCGTACCATTCTCCGCGCGATCGGGCCGGTATGGGATGGAAACGAGGTATGGCTGATCGCGACGGGCGGTACCCTCTTCTTTACCTTTCCGCTTCTCTACGCCTCGAGCTTCAGCGGCTTCTACCTGCCCCTGTTTGTCGTACTCTGGCTGCTGATGATCCGCGGCGTCTCAATTGAGCTGCGCTCGCACATCAAGAATCCGATTTGGGCCTCGTTTTGGGACGGCACGTTCTTCATTGGCAGCGCGTTACTCGCGCTGGTCTTTGGGGCAGCGCTGGCAAACGTGATGCGCGGCGTGCCGTTAGATGCGAATGGGAGCTTCTTCGAGCCGCTTTGGACTAACTTCAGCCCCAGCGGGCCGAATCCCGGCGTTCTCGATTGGTACACGATCCTCATTGGACTGCTCGCTCTTGTTCTGCTGACAGTGCATGGTGCGAACTACATCGTCGTGAAGACCACCGGCGCGGTGAACAGGCGGGCCCGCCGGATTGCCAGGAGCCTCTGGCTTCCGCTAGTGATTTTGACGGCCGGCGGTACGATCGCCACGTTCTCGCTGCGCCCTAGCCTGTTCGATAGCTTTAATAACCGGCCTTGGGGCTATATATTCCCGCTCCTATCAGTGGGCGGCCTTTTGATGCTGGGCTACGGCCACTCCAAGGGCTGGGAGCTCGGTGCATTCGCAGCCTCGGCCGCTACGATCCTGGGACTCATGGCGTCGACCGCGTTCGGCCTGTATCCGGATGTGTTGCCGGCGGCGAACAAGGCGAATAGCCTCACGATAGACAATGCCTCGGCCTCGCACTATGCGCTGGTAGTAGGGCTGGTTTGGTGGCTGATTGCCATGGTCCTGGCGGCAATCTACTTCACCATCACCTATCGATTATTCCGCGGCAAAGTACGTCAGGACGAGGCGGCGGGCGGATATTAGCTGCCCTTGCTGATCCGTATCCCCTAATTGCGTGGTTGGTAGCGGTGGCCATCGAACTCGGGGTGCGCCAATTTCCAATTCACGGCATCTCCAAAAATCATGGCTGGATTTCGAGCTATGGGACTCTTCGGGAAATGTAAAACAGGAATCCGCGGCCCGTTCAAGGGTATGCGGCGTTTCTGATCTGCCTGGATATAGCGGAGCGCAGCATGCTAGCCGGCTGATCGCACGTCCCTTGATCAGGGGATGAGGAGGGTCTTGCCCGTGGTGGCGCGTGCCTCGATGGCGGCATGGGCGGCGGCCGCCTGGTCGAGGGGGAACGTCTGCCCGATGACCGGGATAAGACGTCCCGCCGCCGCCTCGGCCAACGCCTCAGACACGAGAGAGTGTGCGTACCCAGGGCGGCCGACACGGGGCGGGCCGAACCCGATGACGGTAACTCCGCGCCGCTGCACCTCAGCGACGGTGACATCGACCGGCATGCCACTGGAGAAGCCGAAGACCACGAACCGCCCCGCGCCTGCGAGGAGATCAAACGCGGCGCGACCGATAATCCCGCCGACGGAGTCGAAAGCGACGTCGATGCCGTCGCCGCCGGTCGCGTCGCTCACCCGGTCGGCCCAGTCGGCTCGCCCGTAGTCCACGGTCACGTCTGCGCCAAGCCGCTGCGCAAGCGCGAGCTTGTGTGTGCCACGTGCCGCGGCGATGACCATGCCTGCCCCGGCGTTGCGGGCGATTTGCACCAGCAGGCTGCCGACGCCCCCAGCGGCGGCCTCGACGAGCACATGGTCACCCGGAGCGATGCGTGCCTCGCGCGCCACTCCTACCGCGGTGCGACCTTGCGCGAACAACGCCACCGCCGTCTCTATGTTCAGGCCCTCGGGCACAGGGAACACGCCGTCCGCGGCGACGGCAACACGCTCCGCGTATCCGCCGGTTCCACCGGTGCCGGTAATGACGCGGCGAGACAGCAAGCCTGCGTCCACGCCCTCGCCGACGGCGCTCACGACGCCGCCGACCTCGTTGCCGGGTACGAATGGCGGCCGCGGGCGGGTGGCCGATGCTGTACGACCGGAGCGGAGCATGGTGTCGGCGAAGTTCACGCCGATAGCCGCGACATCTACGACGACCTGGCCCACGCCCGGCAGCGGATCGGGCAACTCCTCCTGCACAAGGACCTCGGGCGGACCATACTCGCGCAGACGCACTGCTCTCATGGCGATCGAACCTTCTCAGCTCTTGTTATGCCGGGGTTATCGCAGATTCCGGGCCGCGGGACCTTCACATCGGGGACACGTCTCTCCACGGACACAATAGCGCATGTTGTGGCGCATCGTCGTGTGTATGCAGCATGTTTAATGCTCGAGCGTGACCGCCTCGGCTTCCTCGAGCAGCCAAACGCCGGGCATGCGTCCCGACTCGTAGCGGTGAACCGCGCTGAGAAGCGGCGCGTCTTTTCGCTTTATGGTCCCGGCATTCTGGTCGGCTCGCCGCGGCCACTCGTTATCGATGAGCGCGATCGGGTTGGCCGCGGCGACCTCGGCACGGCTCATACTCAGGTGTTCGGACCAGAGGTCGACGCGCACGGCTCTGGCTATATCCGGCTCACGGATCGCGGCGACGATCTCACTGTCCGTAATGAGTCCGCGCTCGTTTAAGTTCGCCGATCCGATCGTCACCCATTCATCGTCGACCACCATCACCTTGGCATGGACATAAATGGGTCGATAATTGAAGGCATGCTCACCGCCGGTCGGCCCTGAGCTATACGGGCAATAGGCCGAGAAGATGCCCCGGCCATTGTCAGCCGCGCGTAAGGTTTTGACCTGGCGGTCGTTATCCCACTTGCCATCAATGGCATTGGCCGGCAACACGACGACGATGCGAAACTGCTCCTTGCGCTCTCGGTTCATCGCTTCAATCATCGCGTCCACGATTTCGGACGACCAAAGGTACTGATTCTCGATGTAGACGAAGCGCTTCGCCTGTTGAATCGCCTTGATATAGGCGTGGTGGATGCCAAATTCGCCGTGTGGCGCGAATTTATACGTGCGTTTGGGAATGGTGCGCACAATCTGTACGGGAGTGTTCCATTCCGGATCGAATGTTGGCGCGCGTTGCGCGGCGCATTTTTCACCTGTCGCATCTTGCCAGCGTTGCCTGAAATTTTGGTCGACGTCCGCCGCGGCCTCGCCCTCGATTCGCACCTGCACGTCGTGCCAGTTCGGACCGGCGCGTAGAGGGTGATCGGAGGTATCCCAGCGGTCGCCGGCGAACGTGGTGAGATCCATGCCGCCGACAAACGCGACTCGCCCATCGATCACAACAGCTTTCTGGTGGTGCGTGTGGCTGAAGTGCGCTGTGCGATCGAGCCGGCACTCCAGGTCTACGCCCGAATAGCCTGAGAGCTCGCACTGGACGGCTTCGACCATCTTGCTATCGGGTTTGAACAAAAACGGCGCACCACTCCACAGCAACACGCGTACGGGGACGCGGCGGGCCGTAGCGGCGAGCACCAGCTTCAATCGTGATTCGAGTAGCGCCGGTCGGTCCTGGCGGTGGAGAGGAAGGTCTGGGGTGAGGCACCAGCTAATTACGAAGACGTAGTGCTCTGCCCCCTGAAGCTCCTCGAGTAAGGCGGTCAGGTAACGCTTGCCGTCGATCAGCGGCGTGACACGGTTGTGGAGGCGGGGTGGCATTCCGCCCGCGTACCACCGTGGATCATCGTCGAGTGCGGTGAAGTGCGTGCCGTACCGCAGCGCCGAGCGTCGAACACCCGTTCTGAGGCGACGGTGGCGGCGCTGATGTACTGGAGCTAACACGCGTCGAGCTTGCAGCGATGCGAGTTGCGGGATGAATTGGAACATTGGCATACTGGTCGCTCCTTGCCCTACAATGCGTGCTCGGCGGCCTCGGCCGGTGGCGCCTGCCCACGCAGTTTCGGCCAGCGATGGCCTGCCCAGGTGTACACGTGTATGGCGAGTAACACCCAAAATATGCCATACACAATTGCACCCAGCTCGTCGCTCGGCCAATGCTCTCCCTGGAGCAGGCGAGACGGGCCCATATCAAGAATGACGAGAATGAGAACGATGCGCGCCGGCCAAAGCCATGGGGCCGGTCGGAAAAGCACAAAGCTAAGAAATAGCAAGAAGCCAAAGAACACTACGGCTTGCAATACGTGCCCGGAAGGAAAGCTATAGGTAACGCTCACATGTTGCGCGACGTAGACGCCATGGTCGCTCGGCCGCGGCCGGTGTACGGCTTTGCTGATCAGATAATTTGAGCCGTTAGCAATCCCGGGAAGCAGCAATACGACGATTGCATCGAGCCAGCGGCGAAGTACCAGAAATATCCCCGTAATCACACCGACGGTGATCGCCGAAGGGATTGGCCACGCGAGTGTGCTTGCCAGGTTCATAGCATCGGTCACGGTCTTGTGTGGCAGCAGCCAGTGCTGGAGGTCCAACGTAATACCCACATCGCCGGGAAGTGGACCAGGATTCGCGTGCACCACCAGTGCAAGGATGACAAACAGCACCAACAGCACGATCTCAGCCGCCAGGAAGCCGGCATGTGGCATGGTGAACGACCGCGTGCCGTTAAGTCGGCCGGCGGAAGCTATGTTTGTATGCCTGGATACGGTAGACATATCAGTCTCCACTGGTCTGAAAGAATGGGCGCCATCAACGATGGCGTTTCCCTGGCACGCATTGCCAGGCGTGCTCGTCTATTGATTTAACATAGGCGAATACGACTTAAGAGGCCCGTAACGTAGGCGACTGCTTCGTTAGAGCCCCGCCCGCACGGTGGTGACCACAATCCAAGCGCCATATCAGGGGTTTTCGTCGCGCATGCGTTGACATTCGTAATGAGCACCTGCTAGTATACGGGTTGAACATACGTTCTATAGGCCGTGGAGGATGGGCCATGCCACGTCAGAGCGGGGAGTTGATGCGGCAGCGGATCGAGCAGGCGATCGCTGAATTAACCGTAGAGAATGGCCGGCCACCTACCAATCGTGAGATTGGTGCAAAGGTGGGCGGCTTAACGGCAAAGTCGACCGGGCACATCGACTACCACCTGCGATATATGCGCGAGCAAGGTATTATCAGCCACGAGCCCCGGAAGAGCCGGGGCATTACGTTGCTCAAACCCAGTCAAACGATGTCAGTTCCTCTTGCACCGGTGCGAATACGCCTGGCAGGCCAGATCGCCGCTGGTACGGCAATCGAAGCAACCGAGCTGCATGATGACTATGTTGACCTGACTGACGGATTCTCGTTCGGGAGCGATGTATTTGCCCTTCGCGTAAAAGGCAAATCAATGATCGAGGATCACATTGACGATGGGGATTTGGTCATCGTCCGCCGTCAGGACACCGCCGACAACGGCGACACTGTGGTCGCGCTACTGGTTGACGGCAACAACGAGAGTGGTGAGGCAACGCTCAAGCGGTTCTACCGGGAGAAGGGTGGCAAGATTCGCCTACAGCCGCGCAACCTCGAGATGGAGCCGATCATCAAGGACTCCCGTGATGTCAAGATCCAGGGAAGAGTCATCTCGGTAATTCGGCAGGTCTGAGCTCGGTAGCAATAATGTCAGAGGGGACAGGAGGCGCGAAAGCGCCTCCTGTCCCCTCTTCGTTATCTCGTATGCGTACGTGGACTATGGAGCGTAGCTAACCGCTTGCGACGTACGATCGGGCTCGTTACGCGGTTCGCTGGTCGATGACGTAGCTGCTCTTAGCCGACTGCTTGGCCTGTTTCTTGAGCTGGGCGGCGATGTCGCTCACCTCGTATTCGGTGGCGATAACGCGGCGGCGGTTCGATACAACGGCGATGGAGACAGTAACGATCGGGAAATCACGTCCCGAACCCTGACGATCGGTCGTCGTAACATAGCCGCGCTCGCGGTCTTCCGGATCATAGAGGAGCGGTGCTTGCATGTCGAACTGATCGATCGTCGTTTCGCAGATCGTGACCACCTCTTCCTCGGATGAGCGAAGGATGGCGATAAAGTCATCGCCCCCGACATGTCCAAGAAAGGCATTCTCATCGACCGGCAGAATCACACTTCGCAGGATTCCCGCGGCCAGCTTGATGAGGTCATTGCCGCGAAGAAATCCGTACGCATCGTTGTACGACTTGAAATTGTCCAGATCGATGTAGAGTACGTTGAGGTTTCGCCGTTGATCTTGGAGTGTCTGCTTGAGCGCCCGTTCAATCTGGGTGTTACCTGGAAGACCGGTCAGCTCTGAGAGCAGATGTTCCTCGGCATGCCGAAGCTGAGTCCGAACACGCGCCAGCAGCTCTTTCACCGCAAATGGCTTGCCGACATAGTCGTCCGCGCCAAGGGCCAGGCCCGTGACACGGTCTTCCGTTTCGTCAAGTGCGGAGAGAAAAATAACCGGAATATTTGCCGTGCGCGG
>JAQBPC010000658.1 GCA_028287725.1 Chloroflexota bacterium
TCCCTGCGTGAGGCGGGTCTGGCATTGGGCGTGAGCCGCTGGCGAACTATTCTCAGCGTGATCATACCGTCGGCAATGAGTGGCATCATTACCGGTGTCATCCTGGGCATTGCCCGCGTGGCTGGTGAGACCGCGCCACTCATTTTCACCGTACTTGGAAACTCGAATGGGTTCGTGGGTTGGGACCAGCCATTGCCGGCGCTACCATTGCAAATATTTCAAAATATTATTAACCCGCAAGACCCTTCACTAGACTATCCCGTTGCGTATGCCGGAGTACTCCTTTTGTTCCTGTTTATCGTCATACTCAATCTAGGCGCTCGAGCCATTGCCGGGCGCCGTGCCGTCGGAAGGTGAACGCATGATTTCTCTTGCACAATTGTCCGGTGCACAGGAGACGCCATCCTCCGACAGCAAGGCGATGTTCGTCGACTCGCTGCATGCCTACTATGGCAGTAAGCACGCGATCAAGAACGTCACACTAAAAATCATGCCTAACGCGGTAACCGCGATCATTGGCCCTTCAGGCTGTGGAAAATCCACACTGTTGCGATGTCTGAACCGCTTGCACGAGGTTATCCCCGGCGCGTACGTCAAGGGACACGTGTTGCTCGAGGGCGAAGACATCTATGCTCCAAGCGCGGACCCGGTGCTGGTTCGTCGACGGGTCGGAATGGTATTTCAGCGGCCAAATCCGTTTCCAACTATGTCAATTCAGGACAATGTGACGGCAGGGATCCGGCTGACTGGCCGAAAGCGCTCAAAGGAGCTAGCGGCAATCGTCGAGGAGAGCCTGCGCGACGCAGCGCTGTGGGACGAAGTCAAAGATCGACTCAAATCGCCCGCCACGTCCCTCTCGGGCGGTCAGCAACAGCGTCTCTGTATCGCTCGAGCAATGGCGGTTCAGCCCGAGGTAATCTTGATGGATGAGCCATGCTCTGCGCTGGATCCCATTGCTACGCTGAAGGTAGAAGAACTCATCGCTGATCTTCGGAAGAACTACACTATCGTCATTGTGACGCACAACATGCAGCAGGCAGCTCGCGTGTCCGACCGCACAGCATTTATGATGGTGGACATGGAAGACCGTACGGGCACGCTGGTAGAAGAAGGGGAAACGAAGGTTATCTTCAGCCACCCAAAGGATAAGCGCACTGAGGACTACGTTACTGGACGTTTTGGCTAAGCGCTAGTCTCCGTCGCATTGTGCAGCCGAGTGATCTAACGGAGGTACCGTGACCCGCGTACGCTTTGCGCAGCAACTCGATGCCCTTAACGACGCTACTGTGATCCTTGGTGAGCAGGCTGCAACCGCGGTCAGGCAAGCGATCCAGGCGTTTACTCTTTTCGACACGGCGCTTGCAGCGCGAGTGGTGGATGAGGATCTCGGCATCAATCGCATGGAACATCAGATACTGGATAGCGCTGCGCTTCTGCTGACACTGCAAGCGCCAGTAGCCAGCGACCTTCGGCGCATCTTGGGAGTTTCGCGAGTCGCGTCCGACTTTGAGCGCATCGCAGACCATGCTCGCGACATCGCGCGGGCGACACTCAGGCTTGCCGCTCCGCCGTCAGTCGGTAGCCAGGGAGACCTGGATCTGCTCATTTCGCAGGCCTCAGTTATGCTCCGAGATGGCCTGCGTTGCTATGCGGAAAATGACCCTATTCTAGCCAGGGCAGTATGCAAGGTTGATGATGGTGTGGACCAAGCATATGCGGCGCTGTTCCGCGATTTATTAGGTCTGATGGTTGAGGATTCGACCACTATCGCGCGCGCGACGTACACGATGTTCGTTGCGCACGACATCGAGCGCATCGCAGACCACATTACCAACGTCGCGGAAACCGTTATCTACGTGACCACCGGAGAAACGGTCGAGCTGAACTAGTCAGCGGGCATTTACATACCTGAAAGGGGCACGCACTGTACCTGAGATCAAAGCGGGCTGAAGTCACGACCTTTTCTGTTGGGTGGGTACCTCGTGCGAGAGTCGTGCTGCCTCGACCCTTCGCTTAAGGTGGGTGTCCCGAGCGGTTACTCGGCTGTGAACGGCATGGTTTCCCGATCTCGTTTGCCACCCAGGATGACCCGTCCAACCTGATGCCCCCAAGGGGCAATCCGCCGATGCAGCACACACCCACGTGTACGCCGACTGTGGTGAGCAGGTATCCTCTAAACGCATTGGTCCCCGGAGCACACCCTTAGGCTTTTGGCGCTACAGCCACTGCATTGTCGAATGAATGGGGTTTCCGCATCCATGTTCGGTGGCATAGTTCCAGCGCGGCGAAACATCTTCCGCGGTTTCGCACCATTACGCCATCGGCAATTTGCCCTTTTTTGGTCCGGCGCCCTCGTCTCGAACATTGGGAACTGGATGGAGACGGTAACGGCGGGAATCCTGGTAACCGAAGCGACAGGGAAGGCGGAGTGGACCGGCCTTGTCGCCGTTGCGGGATTCCTGCCAAGTGTTGTGCTCGGACCTTTAGGCGGAGCCCTTGCCGACCGTTTTCCGCGGAAATTACTGCTTCTTGTGAGCAACGCGCTACAGATGGTGCTCGCCGCGATGCTTGCCGTGGTCGCGGCCACCGGCCCATCGAATCCGCTGACCATCGCCTTGATCTTGTTTGCAAGCGGGTGCGCATCATCCGTTTCGCTCCCAGCCTTCCAGACCATGCTGCCGGACCTGGTGCCACAAGAAGATCTTCTTGGTGCGATAGCGCTTTCCTCGGCGCAGTGGAACCTTGGCCGCGTGATCGGCCCTGCAATGGCCGGAGTGGTAATCGCCGCTGGTGGCTACAAGTGGGCCTTCATCTGTAACTCACTGAGTTTCCTTGCGGTAATTGGTGCTGTGCTCGCTCTTACCCTGCCGCGCCCTGCAAAAAAGCTTCGCCGTCATCTCCTGGCCGAGATTGCCGACGGCGCACGCTTTGCCGCCCGGGATACCGGGGTGCGATCGGCGATCACGACCATTGCGCTGTGCTCGCTTTTGGCGGGTCCGTTTATTGCGCTTGTGCCCGTGATGGCGATCAAAGTATTGCACGCAGGTTCGCGAGGTGCAGCGACGCTTGTGACGGGTCAGGGGATAGGAGCGGTAAGTGTAGCGTTCTTCGTGCTTGGTCCCCTTGCGCACCGCATCGGGCGCCACCGAGTGTTGATCGCCACGCTCTTCTTGCTGCCGCCCGCGCTGATTTGTTATGCGCTATCGCCGGGGTTGTGGGTTGCCTTCCCCGCGATTATGGTGCTTGGAGGGCTCTATCTCAGTCTACTATCCGGACTGACAACCGTAGTCCAGCTGCGTGTCCCGCAGGCGATTCGCGGACGCGTGCTCAGCTTGCATATGGCGACTCTTAGCCTTCTCTTCCCCATTGGTTCGGTCGTGCAGGGCACGGTGGCCGATCAGGTTGGCTTGCGCGTGACGACCGTGTCCGCCGCCTTGCTGCTTGCAGCCGTATTGCTTGTCTCAACGGCGGTGCGGCCGATGTACCTGCGGTCACTTCGCGCTGAGCCGTCGGAGGTCGATCCGGCGAGCCAGGTCACCCCTTTGCGGCACGGGCCTGCCGCGCCATTGCGTCCCACTGTTCCGGGGTCAGGGACCGGAGATGGCTAAACTCTCCAGCCCCCTCCAGCCACTCACCGCCATCGATGGTGACGACTTCACCGTTGACGTAGCCCGCACCATCCGAGATTAAGTACGACGCCAGGTTGGCGAGCTCGGCATGTTGCCCGACACGCCCCATCGGGTTAAGTTCCGCCACGGCGTCGCCGGCAGACGCTGAGGGAACCAGGCGCTCCCGGGCCCCCGGCGTGGGAAACGGTCCAGGCGCGATCGCCACCTGCCGGATCCCGTAATGGCCCCATTCGACCGCAAGCGACCGCGTGAGCGCCAGCACCCCAGCCTTGGCGGCGGCCGACGGCACCACGTATGCCGAGCCGGCGCCAGACGACGCGTAGTTCGTCACGATGTTCAGCATTACTCCCTTGGAGCCGCCGGCAATCCACCGCTTACCGATCTCTAACGTGCAGTAAAAGGTGCCGTGCAGCACGATATTCAGAACGGCGTCGACTGCCCGGTGCGAGAGCCGCTCAGTAGGACTTGCAAAGTTCCCGGCCGCGTTATTTACCAGCACGTCCAATTGGCCGAAGTGCTTCCAGACGATATCAGCCATGGCCGCAACGCGATCGGGATCGCGTACATCGGTCGGCACCGGCAGCACCTCACCTCCGAGCGCCTCCATCTCGATAGCCGCGGCGCGTAACACATCCTCTCGCCGCCCCGCGATTGCGAGCCGGGCGCCAAGTTCGAGGAATCGCTCGCTCATCGCACGACCTAGCCCGGTGCCGCCGCCGGTAATCAGCACGACCTTGCCCTTGAGCAAGTCAGGTTGGAACATTTCGATTCCCCCGTTGTGACCAGGCGTTACGCGTTGTCGCGCAGGCGGCAGACACTGCAGCCAAGATGAACGTATCGTGCAGGGTAGTTCAACGCCAACGGGCAGAAATTCGACTGGTAGATGGCCTGGCTACGTGCCTTGCACGGGGCAGGTAGTTACCGGCGCGTTCTCCAAATGGTTTCCTCTGAGACGGGTCGGCCACTATACTTGCCATTGCAGGTTGGATGTAACGCTGTCGGTAGGGAGTAGAGTAGTGGCGGGAACTCAAGCGGTGTCTGGAAGTCGGGGTGACGAGCAATCT
>JAQBPC010000671.1 GCA_028287725.1 Chloroflexota bacterium
CTCGACGTAGTCGATGCGGTGGTGGCGCGCACCTACCCCAGCCTCACTGCCGGCAGCAGCGGAGCGCAAAGCCTGAAGGACGTGCTTGCCCTCTACCGTGACGCCGTCCCCGACGTGCACTGGACAATCGACGATCAGATCGCCGAAGGCAACACCGTCGTGACCTGCTTCACGGCGCGCGGGACGCACCGAGGAGCGCTGTGGGGTTTGCCCCCAACCGGTAGGTACACATCGGTGCCAGGAGTCCTGATTAGCCGCTGCGCCGGCGGCCGCATCGTGGCGCAATGGGCGCAGGTAGATCTGCTCGGCCTGCTGCAACAGCTTGGCGTGATGCCGACGATCGAGCTTGACCAATCGGTGGTAGTGGCCCAGGTGCTGCGTTCTGCTGCCGGGTGGACACGGCGAGGAAGGGAGGGAACTGCCATGGATTCGCGGCAGTGAGCATTGTGTCCTGACTTCTGTGGAATACGTTTCCGGCTCTCGCGGTTTTCGCCTGCGCATCCAGGCTAAGTCCGACGCCAGCGGACAGCGGGGATTAGGGAGGCTAGAAAGGGGAGGATTGGCTGGTCATGGCTGGAATAACGCGGATCCGGGGTTGTCGTGCATAGCCACCGTACTGAACATGGCCAGGCACAGAACAACCTTGGAAGGCGCGTCTGACATGAGGAAGAGGATAGGCTCGGGCCCGAATACGTTGTGCACCCTGAGTGAAATGGAAGACAATGCGACTACCTAGAATATTTGCCCAACGCGCATGGCACAGTGTTGCCGTGGCCGTGTCCCTGGCTGCCTTCATGGCGAGTGCGGCACCTTCCGCTACCTTCGCGGACACGAATTCCGGGGACACGAATTCCTCCGCATCATGGCCGATGTTCGGACAGAACTTCAATAACACTGCCAGTGCTCCCGGCACGAGCATTAGCACCGAGAACGTGAGCGCTCTCAAACCCAAGTGGGTCTTCACCGCGCATGGCGACGTCTCGGCCCGCGCTGCCGTGGTCAACGGCGTGGCTTACTTCCCGGACTGGGGAGGTTATCTTAATGCCGTCAACGCCAACAATGGCCACCTGATCTGGCAGAAGAGCATTCTGGCCGACTACTTCGGCGGCGCCGTACCCGGCCACGCGGGAGTGCCGAAGGTGGTCTCGCGAACCAGCGCGTTCGTCGACACCAGCAGCAACACGATATACATCGGCACCCAGACGGGCGCCTATCTGCTCGCCATCAGCACCGTCACTGGCTCGCTCAAGTGGAAGACCCAGCTGGACAACCATCCGCTGGCCATCGATACATCCTCACCCATCGACCTCAACGGGGTCATTTACGTGGGCGTCGCCTCCCTGGAAGAAGCGGCCGCGGTGGACCAGAGCTATCCATGTTGTTCCTTCCGAGGGAGCGCGATGGCGCTGAACGCGAGAACAGGTGCCGTCATCTGGAAGACGTATACGATCCCTTCGGGTTACACGGGCGGTTCGGTCTGGGGCAGCAGTCTCGTCCCCGATCCCCAGCGGGGGGTAGTCTACGCAGCCACGGGCAACAACTACAGCACGCCGACTAATCCTGCATACACGAACTGTGTTAGCAACGGTGGCACCCAGGCATCGTGCCTCTCACCGGATGACCATTTTGATTCGATCCTGGCCCTGAATTTGGTCGACGGCACGATCAAGTGGTCGCAGCGGCTCGGCAGCTCGGACGATTGGAATGTCGCCTGCTTCTACGCGGGCAACACCAACTGCCCGACCGGCAGCGGACCGGACTACGACTTTGGCTCGGGCGTAAACCTATTCACCATCCATACAGCCAGCGGGCCAAAGACCATCATCGGCGCCGGGCAGAAGAGTGGTGTCTACTCGGCGTTCGACCCCGACAACAACGGTAGCCTCCTCTGGGCCACGCAAGTTGGTCCAGGTTCTAGCCTCGGCGGTATAGAATGGGGTTCGGCCACGGACGGCCGGCGCATCTACGTGGCTATCGGCAACTTCTACGGTATCCCTTATACCCTGCAGCCGTCTGGTCAGACCGACTATGCCGGCTCCTGGAGCGCACTCGACCCGGCGACAGGGCATATCCTCTGGCAGACCGCCGACCCGAACGGCGCCGTCGACCTTGGCCCCATGACCGTGGCGAACGGCGTCGTCTACGCGCCTTCCATGGGAGCGAATGCGGCTACCACTCAGAATATGTTTGCATTGAGCGGGTCTACCGGCCGTATCTTGTGGGGTTTCGCATCTGGCGGGTCGGTCATCGCAGGTGCGTCCGTGGCCAACGACACGGTGTTCTGGGGATCCGGCTACAGCAATCTCGGTCTTCCCGGCTACGTCGGGAATAACAAGTTCTACGCATTCACGCTGGGTGACCAGTAATCCCGGCAGGTCCTGGCTCACATCGCCTGCTCCTCTGAATTGATGCAGGGGCAGGGCCACCATGAGGAGAAGCCCCAGCTAACCTGGGGCTTCTCTGCTCAGATGACCGTGGGCGCGTTGGCCCGCCACCTGGGCGGCGCCAGCGACGTGCCACGGGTAATGGGGCAGAAAGAATCTTCAGATGCCGATTGCGACGGTGCTCGAGTTTCCAGGCGTTTCACGGGAACTGTATGAGCGAGTAGGTGCGAGTCTACCGCATTCTGCCGTGCCGGATGGCGTGCTTTACCACGCATGCGGTCCGATCGCTGGTGGTTGGCGAATCATGGACATCTGGGAATCCCGAGACGCGTTCGACCGTTTCGTGGATGACACATATCTGCCGGCGATGCGATCTCAGGGCGGACCGGAGCCGTCCCGCAGAGAGTTTGTGCATACGTACCACGCCGGAGCCGTCTTGAAGTACGGCACGACCTGATGGGCACGAAATCGGCTGTGGATAAGCAGGGGAATTCCTGGGGATAACCGGGGCTCGAGACGGAAAAGTCCGTGGGTGAATCGTGCCGAGTTGGGGAGAGCCCTGGATTACTTGGCAGTTCTCCGAAACACCCCGCAAGCCGGTCCACGGCTTATCCCCACCTCTACCCCTATCTTCCACAGGTAATCCAAACGCGACGTGGCGTCATTTCCTCTGGAGAATCCCCGCTTATCCCCATCTCCACGACACTACTACCACTACGGCTATCTATTACATACAGAGAAGAGATAGATCGTATACGAGGTAGTTTGGGGATGGATAACTCAAGCCGCGACGCCGTCTAACCCAAGCTCGGGAGCGATCCCGCGCATGGCCTGGATCACGAAGCTGATATGTTCGTCCAGGTCGACACCCATCTCGGCCGCGCCGCGCAGAATGTCGTCGCGATTGACCTGGCGAGCGAACGCCTTGTCCTTCATCTTCTTGCGCACGGCCGTCGCGTCGAGCTCGTGGATCGAGCGTGAGGGCCGTACCAGGGTGGCCGCGGTGATCAGACCGGTCAGCTCGTCGACCGCGGCGAGCGTCTTTTCCATGGGCGTGACGCGAGGGATATTGAGGTAATCGGCGTGCGTGAGGATGGCATGGATGATCTGCTCGGGCACGCCGCGCTCTCGTAAAATTGGCGATCCCAGGTGAGGGTGCCCCTCGGCAGTAGGATGGATCTCCCAATCGAAGTCGTGCAGCAGGCCGGTGAGACCCCATTCCTCCACGTCGCCGTCGTACTTCACGGCATAGGCGCGCATAGCCGCTTCGACGGCCAGACAGTGCCGTACCAGCCCCTCGTTCTTGATGTACTCGCGTACCAGCGCCAATCCTTCGTCTCGCGTCACAGGTCCTCCATAATCTGCAAGTGTGCGTAAATCGAGAGTTGTGCTTGTATCTAGAGTGTAGATCACGTTCCGCGCCGCCCTGTATACGCCGAGAGTCTCGACGATCGTCGCTGCCGGCAGCGGACCGGTATTCGGGTCTACGCGGCTAAGCGCGACGACCAGCTCCCAGCGCCACGCTACATCCTGATGTAGACGACGCTCTGGATGCTGCCTGAAGTTTGGATCATGCGCTCCCTCTCGGCGTTAGTCCCGTAAGATGGCGCTTCGGCATCTTGCACACCACGGTGTAAGCCGGATCGAAGACGTTGGCGATATCGTATTCGACGCATTGGCCAAGCAGGATATTCGCGCTGAGGGCGTCGAGTGCGTAGTCCTGAAGTAACCAGCGCACCATCTCGGTGGTTGCGTGCTGCAAGGCCTGGTCAAGGGGGCGCGCGTTACCCGCCGTGAAAAGATACTCTGCGTTCTCGCCGCGGGGCCATCCGGCCTGTTTGCCCTTCAGCACATGCACGGTGAATTGGACGTCGAGCGAGGTCTCAATCCCCGTGCCGAGGATCTCCCCATCGCCTTGTGCCGCGTGCCCGTCGCCCAGATGAAGCAGCGCGCCGGGCACGAAGACCGGGAAGTAGACGGTCACGCCCGCCACGAAGCCTCGATAGTCCATGTTCCCGCCAAACTCGCCGGAGGTTGCGGTGGAGATAGCCTGCCCGTCTTCAGGCGCCACACCGAAACAGCCGAGCATCGGCGCCAGCGGTACGGTGAAGGCGCCCAGACGGGTTTCCGGGCTTCGCAGGGTAGCAATGCCGTTCGCGCGGTCGATATGCCAATCGGCCACCGGCGCCTCGCCTGGCAAGTCCGCTACGGACTCGGGGTCGACAACGTTGGGCGCCAATACGGTCTTGCAAAAGCCGTTATCCCTGTTGGGTGTCAGATGATCGATGTGCATCACCAGCGTGTCGCCAGGCTCGGCGTCCTCGACATAAAACGGGCCGGTCTGCGGATTCGGGCGAGGGCCTACCTGGTTGCCATGCAGATCCTGGCCCCATGCGTCGATGGTGGTGGTGATTACCGAATCACCGCCGGCGATACGCAGCACGGGCTCATGTGAGCCAATGGTCGGGTAATAGTGCGTGGGGTGGAAACGGTGGATGGCCATTGCGCTTTCTCCTATTCCGCAGACGTATGAGATTCATGTGTCAGCACCGTGTCATCGGCAGCGTAGTCAAACGGTTCAGACCCTGAATCCT
>JAQBPC010000695.1 GCA_028287725.1 Chloroflexota bacterium
AATGGAAAAATAGCCCACGGCGCAACCAATATCCAGCGCAGAGCTAATTGAGTGATCGGCCAGCGATGCCTCTATTGCCGTCCAGCGGGCGACCGTACCCTCACCTCGCTTGGCGCTCGTTAAACCAATCCAGGGTAAAGGCTGGTAATAGAGCGTGGGGAAAACATCAAACCTGAATTGCACTTCGTCAATTACATTTTGTGCCGTCGTCCTCACAGTGGTTCTGATGTCCACTCTTAGCATCCTCCTACAGTGTTTGGACCGTGACGCCCAGCATTAGCGTGTGCCTCACGATGCCGATCATGCCGGCAACCTGAGCAACGAGGATGGAGAGAAGCGGCGAGTGTCGACCGACCAAGAACGTGGTGCGACGCACTGCTCGCCACCCGCGTGTCCGCAGTTGTTCTCCTTTGGGCGCGACCGCCAGGCCGTTGCCCCCTAGCAATCCTGAGAAGCCTCCCAAATCTGATTCGTCCGTATCTGTCACGACAATTCGCGCCAAGGCAAATCGGTCATCGTCTGTAGCGCTCATCGCATGCTTTACGGCGCAGGCCGACATGAAGCCTGCTTCTTGCACGTACCGGCGGACGGCCGCGCTATAGTAGCCGTAGGGATAGGCGAATGTTGCCACTTGCCGGCCCAGCCGTTGCTCCAGCTCTCCCTTGGAGCGCACGATTTCGGCCCGGGCAGCGGCAGACGAGACGATGTCGAGCTGCGGGTGGCTCAGGCTATGCGCGCCGCACTCTATGTCGTTCGCCTGGATTTCGGAGATCTGACTCCAGGTCAGCATGGTTCGTGCGCCCTCGCCCAACGGTGACAGCCAGCGACTGGTGTTCTCCACGAGTCCAGTCGTGACATACAGTGTGGCGGTCAGGCCGTACTCCTTCAACACGGGTAACGCGCCCGAATAAAAGTCGGCCAAGCCGTCGTCAAACGTGATGACGACGGGGCGGTCCGGGAGAGCGGCGTTGCGTTCGGTCATTGCACGTGCGAGTTGCGTGACGGTTATCGCCGTGTACTGGTGACCTCGCAGGTAGGCCATGTGCGCGGCAAACACTTCCGGACGTACGGCCCACCTTCGGAATTGCGGCGTGGTATGAAGTGAAACACTGTGATAAAGCAGAATGGGCACCGGGCTGCTCATGACTCGATCCGGTCCTCGGCCAGGGACATCAGTGGAATTGAGGAAGGCGAGAGGCTGCTGAGCGAACCGAGCGTTTTCGGCCTGTCGCGCGTTTGACAGCGGCCGCGCAGATACGCCAACGGGCCATACAGCATGCCCATCCGCTCTAGCCGCGTCAGCTCCCGCGGGTAGTCATAGAGCTTTCTAATATTTTTCGGCGACCGTGGACTAAAGGCATATTTAAGGCCCTCGGGAATTCTGGCGGCAACGTCTAAGAGTAGGGCCGGCTTATCGACCAGGCATTTCGTGAGATAGGCTGTCAAGCCGACTCCATAGCCAAACATCTGCTTCCGCAGTCCTGCATAATCCCGGCGGTGCAAGTGGTGAACAATAGCTCCGGGCTCGTACACCAGCGTTTGGCCGGCCATAATTATCTGAAAGAATGCAGCTAGATCGTCACCGCCGGACCCTGGGCTGCCGGCACCTAGCGCGGGGTCGAAACCGCCGATTGCTCGGAGGGCGGACGCCTGAAAGGCCATATTCGCACCCGATCCAAATGCCCCAGCAGCATAGGGAAAGAGACGGTTGTGCGGGCGGTTTTCAGCCAGATTGAAGACACGCCGGTCGTATCCTTTACTGAACCCTCCATATTGCTCGATCCACGCCTGTGCCTGCGTTTGCAGCTCCATAGGAAAGATCATGCCTGTGACACAGGCTACGTCTTTTGTAACGGTAAAGCCCTTCACAAGCTCGGCGAGCCAATACTTGTCGACCACAACATCATCATCTGTAAAGGCGACGATTTCCCCCCGGCCTTCACGTAGTCCGCGATTGTGCGCGCGAGCAAGGCCGGGACGGTCTTCACGCACATAGCGGATCTGCGGCATGTCGCCGTAGGTTTCTCCAATGAAATCAGCTGTCGCGTCCGTGCTCGGGGCATTGTCGACCACGATTATCTCGAAGTTGGGATACTCCAACGACAGCAGAGACCGTAAACAGATAGCCAGGCTCGTGGGCCGATCCCGTGTTGCCACACCCACGCTCACGAAGGGGGCGTTGGTGAGCACCATGTTCCGTTCTTGTACGCAGGTTGGCGTGCCGTCGTGCTGCATGCCAGATGCCTCAAGCGCGGAAGGCTCCAGGAGCCCATCGCGACGCAAGTGTGCGGTGATCTCTGTACGCAGAGCCTGCCAGATCTGGTCGGCAAGTCCCTCGGCGCCCAGGACATCGTTCTCGTACTGCAGCTCGACCACGCCGATCGGCCTCGTGTGCAAGCGCACGAGGGCCAGCGCCCGCCGGGGCGATTGGCCGGTTGCCACTTCGTGCGCCCGGACGGCCGGCAGCGGTTTGTCGATGTCTACTTCCAGAATTTGTAGTGGGGTGAATTCTAATGTATGAGACTTATATCGCCGATTTGTGTCTCTGCCGGGTGAGCGATCTGCGTTCATTTTGTTTCCGATAATCACGAAGTAATGCGAGTCGGGATCGACGAGGACGTGAAGCTCCGTGGCAGGGGTGTTATGCGCTAGAATCGATTCGTCAGCGGCGGCCTGGTCACGCATTCGGTTTTCGGTTTTTGCGCAATTGAGGACACGGGCATAGATATGCCATACAGACTCTTCCGATATTGATTGCGACTGAGCTAACAGAGGAGAAGTCGGCGCTGAAGAAATCGCGCCCCGAGCCGTCACACCTTCGAGTCTATCCCCGGCCATACTAGCCTCAGTAACCCTATGCTTGATGCGAAATGCCAACGCGCTGCCGTAGACGGGGATGCAGTGGAACTGGTTCGGTCATGAGGTGTGAGGCTTCTCATGATACGCTACTGCACGCTACTGTGAATCGCTGCAAGTCGCATCGGTCAAAGGGACTAATGCCAGGGTTCGTGCCGAAGTAACCTCCGGCAACGACGTCGACGTGGCGCCGTTGGAAAACCCGAAAAGGTATGTTAGAACGCCTGCAAGTATGCTTCTAGCCAGGGGCGGCGCCTGCTTCGGCGGCAAGCCTATGTCCCTGGTTTCACGGGGAGCTGCATTGTCCACTGACAAGCTAGGGTGCCTGGCACGTACTCCATTTGCGCTATGGAAGAGGCGACGAAGCACGTTAATGCAACGTGTCGTGACGCTCTACTTAGTCGCCATCGCCGGTGTCGAGATTTCCGTTGCACGTGGCGCTGTTGTTCCTGGAATTGTGTGCGACGCTTTCCTCATTCTGCTTCTGCTCAATCATTACATGCTGCTTAAGCCGACATCGAATCGGCAAGCGCTCCCGGTGATTGCCCTGCTGCCGCTGTTGCGGATTATCAGCGTCACTGTAACGTTTCGAGAGGCGCCGACCATCTACTGGTATGTGCTCACCGGCTTGCCTGTGCTGGCCGCCGCGATAATAACGGCCCGTGCTCTCGACTTCACGTGGGGCGACCTGGGCCTCCGTTTCCAATACCGGCCTTTGCAGGGCATCATTGCCCTCACCGGATTGCCATTAAGCCTTGTGGCATACGCCCTGGTGCACCCGAAGCCTATTTTCGCCTCGTTTACCGCGCAGCACCTTATAGCTGCGGCTGTTATCCTCTTCGTGTTCGTAGGATTGACAGAGGAGTTTCTGTTTCGAGGCCTATTGCTGCGGGTGACCTCATCCCTCTTTGGACGGCTAGCCATTGTTTGGAACGCTGCCGCCTTCGCGTCACTGTACGCCGGTTCACTCTCACTGCCCTTTATCGGATTCATGGGCTTAGTCGGGCTACTCTTCGCCTGGTCAGCCCGGCGCACTGGATCGATTTGGGGCGTAGTGCTCGCTCATAGCGCCCTCATCGTCGGGATGACATGCATCTGGCCCTTCGTCTTGCCGCGTTGATACACGTAGGATCTTTACCGCAAATGCGCACTGCGAAATGCACGACATGGCCTGAACTTCGGAGCCCGATCCGCCTTAACGGGCAGACGTTGGAGAACTGAACTACTATGCGTATAGCATCCATTGGGGGCTCGATGGTGTTGACAATATTCCGCGAGCAAATTGCAAGGAAACGCGTCTGCTGGGTGATGCGTGCGTCTCTCGGGCAACGCAGGTCTGCACGACTGCACCGCCGTGGCGGCACGGCGCTCGCGATTGGGCTTGCTGCCCTCGTTCTGACAGGAATGAACCCACCAGGGCCATCACGCAATACGTCCCCGATCGCGGGC
>JAQBPC010000016.1 GCA_028287725.1 Chloroflexota bacterium
TACCAGCGGCGGACAGGTTAACGCGTCGGCCGACTCAGGCGATTCGTGGGCTCCCATCGTTCGTGACCTGCCGGCCGTGCTATCCGTTGAAGTACAGACCATGCCATGATACGCGTCGTACTACCCGCGCATCTCAGGACGCTTGCGCACGTCGACCGCGAGGTGGAGCTCCAGGTTGAGAGCCCGCCGACGCTTGGCGGTGTCCTGGATGCGCTCGAGGCCAAGTATCCTGTGCTGCGCGGCACGATTCGCGACTACGATACGCTGAAGCGCCGACCGTTCGTGAGATTCTTCGCCTGCCAGGAAGACATGTCTCATGAACTGCCCGACACACCGCTCCCCGATGCAGTAGCAAGGGGCGCGGAGCCGTTTCTGGTCGTAGGAGCCATTGCCGGCGGTTAAAGTCCGGCACGTTTTAGGATGGGCGGCGAGCTCGCAAGCGGGATTCGGGCAAAGGTCATCAGCCTTTGAACCAGCAATCCTGCTGACAGCGATGCTCGCCGCCTTTTCTATGCCGGCGCATTGCTCGGTCCGGCGCCATCCGACCAGCGGAGCCGGCACTATTGCACATTGGCTACGAGGTCTTGGTGGAGAGCAAGCGCCGCCGGTCCTCGCCCAATCGCGCAACGACCGGTCCAGCATATGTCTGATATGCCGCTAAGTCTGGTGCGCTACGCCAGCTGCATATTCGTGTCGCCAATGCTATCGCGCAGCCTCATCCTGTTCCCGTAATACGTCGCTCTTGTCCGTCTGTCGCGCTGGGTCCTCCACGCTAGTATCGGGCGGTGCGACCGTATCATCGTGCCCGCTAGCACTGTCTGGCGCCGCTACCGGTTCCTGGTACTCCGCCTGATCCGGTTGGATGTCGAGCTCATGCGCGGCGACCGCGGTTTGGGCGTCGGCGCGGGCATGAGCCAGGACGCGCTCTTGCTCGCCGGTTGAAACGGACAGCGATCCAAGCGTAATCCGGAGCAGCTCAAGCCCACCCTCCAGCTCGGGTTCCACTGCCTCGTGTGCCCCCGCCTGCCGTAACAGCGCAGCGGTCCGTGGATCACGCGCCCGCACCACAATATTGATATCAGGCCGCGCGATCCGTGCATTCAGGACTACGACGCGGGCGGCGCCAAAATCCGGCAGCGCCACCACAAGCGCGCGGGCACGCTCCGGCTGCGCCGCCTCCAGTACAGCCCGATAGCTCGCGTCTCCATACAGGATAGGAACGCCCTGTGCCCTTAGCGCTTCCACCGAAGTGAGATCCTGGTCGATGCCGACCACAGGCATTCCCTGCGCATGCAAGGCAAGCGCTACACGACTCCCAACCTGCCCGCATCCCACCACAATGACGTGATCCTGCCACCCATCTGCTGTCTCTTGGCCTGAAAACATGTCGACCACCCGTGGGCGAAAGACGGGCCCGACGCCCGGTACCCGCGCCAATGCTAGATCAAGTCGGGGTACGACCCAGAAGAGGCTGGGAGTAAGAATCAATGTGAGCACCGAAGTGGTCAGTATTAGACTGTACTGGCTCGCGCTCAAAACGTGCTGGTCCACTCCCTGTCGGGCGAGAACGAAAGAGAACTCGCCGATCTGGGCCAGAGCAAGCCCTACAAATAGCGCCGTCTTGCTCGATAGGTGGAAGGTGGGTAACAGCACTACCGCAGTGGCAATCACGCTCTTAAGGAGCAGTACCGCGGCGGCCACACCGATTACCAGCAGCGGATGCGTGGCCACATAGGACGGATCGATCAACATGCCCACGGAGACGAAAAACAAACTGCTGAAGAGGTCTCGCAGCGGAATAATCTCTGCCATGGCGCGATGCTCGACGTCTGAGGTGCCGACCAGTAAGCCGGCTAAGAAGGCGCCAAGCGCCGTGGAGAGCCCCAGCGCCGTTGCGCCGAGCGCCGCTCCCAGTGCGAGGGCAGCAACCGCAAGAATAAAGAGCTCCTCTGATGCCAATCGGGCAACCGCATGCACCAGCCAGGGTACGACGCGCTTGCCAAGCACCAGGGTGCCGCCAATGAACAGGATCGACTTGCCCAGAGCCAGAGCCAAGGTAGGGAGCAAGCTGCCGGCGTTGCTGGTCAGCGCAGGCAGGATTACCAGCAGGGCGACGGCCGCCAGGTCCTGCACGATCAGCATTCCCAGCAGCACCCTGCCGTGGGTGCTATCCACCTCGCCTCGCGCTTGCAGGGTCTTGATGATCACGACAGTGGAGCTGAGAGCGACCAGGGCGCCGAGGTAGATGGCCGCCGATCCGCTCCAACCGAGGAGTAGTCCGAGTACAGCGCCGAGTGCGCCCGTGCCGATGAGTTGCAAAGCTGTCCCAAGCAAAGCGATGCGCCGTACGCGGGCCAGCTCCTCCAGCGAAAACTCCACGCCAAGGGTAAACATCAGGAAAATGATGCCGACCCCCGCGAGGCTGGCGATGCGGTGCGTGTCGCCGACAAAGCCCGGCGTAAAGGGGCCGATGATGATCCCGGCAAGCAGATAACCGATGAGCGGAGACTGGCGAAGGCGCACGGCCAGCGCCCCACCCACCAGGGCAAGCGTGAGCGCCGCGCTCAGGTTCAGCAATACCTGGAGTTCATCGCTCATCGCTCTTCTCCCGCATTGACTGAGACATCTGCCGGCAGTGTTACTAGTCAGGCGTAGATCCGGTATCGTCCAGCTGGATGCATGGCAATTCGCCAAGTATAGCTGTATTCTACGGCGCTACAACGGGTGGGGATCCCGTTACGGAGCGCATCAACCACACGCAGGCTCGACTGCCCCTACAAACTATCTTCGTTATTGAAGCGCAAGGGGAGTTGCCGAGTGTTGTTCACCATACATCAGCGGCCCCTTGACCGTGCTCGGTCGGGACTCATGGTTCGGCACCGAATAGCTGTGCCGTCGTAAAATCGAATCGTCCGGTATATCGCGCGATACCTGATTATGTATTTAGCGCGTACAGGCCCCGAAAGTTGCTGCGGCAACCGGACAAGGTGGGCCGTGCGATAGAGCCCCGCTACGTTACGGATGAGCTAGGGGGAAGGTGGAGGTTGGCATGGATCTCTTTTTGCTGCGCCACGCGGAGGCCGGCGAAGCCCCGCGCGATGAGGACCGTGTGCTCACTAAGAAGGGCCACGAGCAGGCACGCGCCGTGGCCGCGGGAATCGACTGGCTGGGCCTTGGCCTTACCGCCGTACTTAGCAGCCCACTGCCTCGAGCAATGCAAACGGCGCAGCCGGTTGCCGATGCACTCTCGTTAGATCTCGAGAGGGCCGAGGCATTGGCGCCGGGCCGCAGCCCCAGCGAGGCGCTCGCACTCCTCGCCGATCGCGGCGATAACGTACTGTTGGTAGGACACGAGCCGCAGTTATCCGCCATAGCCCAGGCTATTAGCGGCGGGCGCGTGCATATGCGTAAAGCGATGCTGGCGCATCTTGAGCTAGACTCGCCAAATCCGGCGCAGGGGGAACTGGCCTGGTTGCTTGCATGGCGACATCTAGGCCGCCTCGGCCATGCATAGCACGTTTCAATTCAAGGATAATCCCGCCAGTTATATACTCAACGTACATCAGGAGGCCACATGAACTGGTATCCGCTCAAACTCACCACCCATGTTCGTGCCTATGCATTTGGCGATCGTCTGATCCCCGACAAGATTGGCAAGCGCGGGCTCCCGGATGGCATCGTGGCAGAGACCTGGGAAATCAGCGACTATGCTGATACCACAGGAATAGTTATTAGCGGCCCACTCGCGGGTAGAACTCTGCACAATCTTGTCGAAAGCTACCCCAAAGAGGTTGTGGGTAGCGGTTGGCAAGGGCCTCACTTTCCGCTACTTGAGAAGTTCCTCGACGCCTCGCACATGCTTCCCGTTCACCTCCATGCGGATGACGAGACGGCGCGCCGGCTACACGCCGCGCCAAACGGCAAGTCCGAGGCATGGCACATCTTATGGGCCGCACCAGGCTCGACGATTCTAGCCGGTGTGCGGCCAGGAGTGACGAAAGAGGACCTATTCCGTGCCTTCAAGGCCGAGGACTACGATGCGGTTATGCCACGTTTTCCCATACGCACTGGGGACACTGTGTATGTACCGGGAGGCGTCATCCATTCCTTTGGCCCGGACACGTTAATCTTCGAGGTACAGCAGACCTCCGACCTGGCACAGTCAGTCATGCCGACGGACGTATATGGGAACCGTCTTGACGAGGCGACGTGGGATGCAAACATTCGTGCAACCCTCGCGGAGCTGCGTACCACCTACCAACCTCGTCCAAATCCCGGTTTGGCGCGGCATAACGGCAACAACCGCTACACAGTGGGGTGCGCAGGTCCCTACTTTGCGCTGGAGCGCTGGACGTTAGGTGAAGTCCACGTCGAACCGTCACATCCGGCGCGCTGTATCACTCTGTCTAATGTCGGCGAATCCGTGACCTTAGAATTCGAGGCCGGTGGCGAAATCCTCGAGCGTGGCACTTCGTGCATCCTCCCGGCCGCTATTGGCCCGGTGCGCGTCATACCAAGTAGCGTGGCAGACCTGATTGCGTGCTACGTCCCAGACCTGGAGCGGGATATTTGGGAGCCCCTGCGCGCCGCGCATCACAGCGATGAAGCTATTCGGACGCTAGGCGAGCTCTAACGCGGCGGTAACGCTGAGAGAGGTCAGGACAATGGCAGCCACACCCGCGGGCATCCCCGGTATCGAGAAAGAGCCAATGCTCCTTCTGGATACCACGGGCAGCATGAACTACGAGACGAGCGAGCAGGATGACACGCCCCGGCGAGATACGATTCGCGAAGCCATCAGCCTCCTCGTCGATAGGTTGGCAGCAGAAGATAGCCAGGCGGCGCACGAGGAGGAAGGCGGCGGACTGCGTACGGTGACTTTCGCCGATGGTCGTGCGGTCGACCAGGGTGACCTCAACCCGGGTAACCTCGTCGAAAAATGGGGCGATATCCGCTGGCTCGGTCCCACACAAATCATGCCTGGCTGGAACACGCTTCTCGAGGTGTACCAGGACGAGTTTGGCCAGGTTCCATCCGATCAGCGACCGCTGCTGCTTGCCCTCGTCATCACGGACGGCGAAGCTCTGGACACCGACTCTTTTGCGGATGCAATCGCGGCCGCGAGTGGCGGCGTTTACGTGGTAATCGCGCTGCTAGGTTTTGGCGACGAGCACGATCGGGCGCTAGCTGCCTACCAGGCAATTGAGCAGCGCAATGCACACGTGAAAGTATTGACGCTCTCAGGAGAAACAAATCCCGAGGTCATTGCCGACACGCTCCTGCGCATGATCGAATAGATCGCATTGGGCGCCCCACCGGGCCGTTCCAAATATCCGCTTGTGACGCAGTAGGAGGACTCTTCCGTCCCAGAATAGACCATTTGGCTGAAGAGCGACTCAACACACGGGAATAGACTAAGAATACGATTGAACGGTCAAACCAGTGGAACAATAAGGGCGAGGATCATGATAAGGAACGTCCTGTTGGCCATCGCACTTTTATTCGCGGTGTTCTGGATCGTTGGCCTGGTGGCCCATATTCTTGGCGCTGCCATCCATGTTTTCTTGGTGGTGGCCATTGTATTGATTCTTGGAAGCTTTTTGCTGGGCCGCACGGCAGTGTGAGGCGTGAGGCATGGTCGTGATGCGCTCGCAAATGCTACGTCATTGCCACCGGCCCAGACGTATCACGGCATGATGCATAGAAGCACTGCATGTGATCGAAGCGACAAGCCCCGCAGAACGGCGATGGAGGTGGATCATGATAAAGAGAATCATAGGCCTTGTTGCCAATACTATCCGCGCTACTATTGTTAGTGCCTTCTTGGTACTGTCCCTTGTATTGGTGCCCGCGGCCTTCCTTCTAGGTCGCGCGACGGCGTGAGGTGCATGCGCATGGCTTGGCCGAAGTGACGTATGTCTTTCCGGCTAAGCCGTCGCGCCGCTATCTTGCATAGAAGCGCCGCCTGGAGTCGCGCTTCATTGGTGGGCACCAAAAATTCAGCGAACTTCCCGAATGGGTTCGCACATCGGCTGCGATGACGCATACCGCCAGACAACACCAGGTGTATGCAGACCAAACGCCACCTGTAGGTTCTAAGTCGTCCCCCTCCCCCGCCGGCCAATGGACGATGCCACCAGTAACTACATTATGTAAACTCCTGGCCGGATATGTAGAGTACGTGTCATCAGCCGGGAGTCATACGGATATCGGCGCGTGGTCGTCCGCATCACCTCGCACAACGCTTGGAGTGTGGGCATTCGGCATTCGCGCACGACGGCATCGTGGTATGCCAACGGCCGCATCCACGGCATATTGCACGGTAGTGCAACGTGTCCGAGCGTGAATTCGTGCCTGCGAGTAATGCAGCAAGGCCTTTAGGCATTCCTTCCGCAGCCTAATCCTACTCGGCTGAATGACGATCCAGAGGCAGGGAAGTGCGGGAGCCGCGCGAGCATACCCGGATTCGGTACAGTAGAATCTCGGAAGATACGTCGTGCTCGCGGACTGGGCGCGTAGATAGCCAACCAATCTATTCGGGAGCTGCGCTTGTCTCTAAAAGGGGGTGACATGAAGGTCCATATCATCAGCGACATGGAAGGCGTCTCGGGGATCGTCAAATGGGAGCAGGTTACCGGCGGTCATCAGATGTACGAAGAGGGTCGCAGACTGTACACGGAAGAGATCAACGCCGCCATACGCGGCGCCCGCTCGGCCGGGGCGTATGAGATCGTGGTGATGGACTGTCACGGTGCCGGCGGGCCCTGGAGCTTCAATTCGCTCGTACCCGAGCTGCTCGATCCCGCGTGCGACTATGTCGTGCAGGAGGAGTGGACCGAATACACCAGCTTCCTCGAAGAAGGCTGCGACGCCGCTCTCTTTATTGGCATGCATGCGAAGGCCGGTACCACCAAAGGCGTGATGAACCACACTGTATCTGGTCAAGCCTGGCAAAACCTCTGGTTCAATGGCACCTTGGTCGGTGAAACCGGCATCAACGCGGCGTTGTGCGGCAACTGGGGATGTCCAGTGTTGCTTGTGACGGGCGACGACACCACCTGTGTGGAGGCCAAGGAGCTACTTGGCCCTGGATTGACTACCGTTGCCGTGAAACAGGGGCTGGGTCGCTATGGCGCGCGACAAATCCCACCCATGCGAGCGCGACAGATGATTGAGGAAGGCGCCCGCACCGCTTTGCGGGATCTCAAGTCGGTCGCACCCTACAACCCCGGTGCACCCTGCGAGATCGTCGTCGAGTTTACGCGCACCGAGGCATTTGACGAGTACTGCCGCAAACCAGGCGTTGAAGTCACGGGCGATCGTCGCCTGGCGTCGCGGGCCGGCGACTGGTGGTCGGCTTGGCGCCAGTTCTTCGACTAAATTAGATCCGGCCGTTTACTTCCCCGGTTCTGCTTGACGTTCCCCGCAGGCTACGCCGGCTCACGGGCCAGGGTTTTATGGGAAAATGTGTTAGAAGTTGAAACTCAGGCAGGAGCCGGCAGATGCACCCGCATGAACTGCCCACCGTACAAGCGTGGGAGACAAGATGAAAGCGCTCGTCAAGAGCAAGCGCGAACCCGGCCTGTGGCTGGAGGACGTCCCTGAGCCGGCCATCGGGATTAACGATCTGCTCATCCGTGTGCTCCGCACCGGGATATGTGGCACTGACCTGCACATATATGACTGGGACGCTTGGGCAGAGCGAACTGTCCCGACCCCGCTAACAATCGGGCACGAGTTCGTCGGTGAGGTGGTAGAGATTGGCGCCAACGTCAATGACTTCCACCATGGTGACATTGTCAGCGGTGAGGGTCACCTCGTGTGCGGACGCTGCCGAAACTGTATGGCGGGTCGGCGACATCTCTGCGCCCACACTCAGGGCATTGGTGTCAACCGCGCGGGTGCGTTCGCAGAATACATAGCCTTGCCAATGACGAACATCTGGCACCATGCAGCCGGAATTGATCTCGACGTTGCCGCGATCTTTGACCCGTTCGGCAACGCCGTCCATACGGCGCTTAGCTTCCCCGTCCTTGGCGAGGATGTGCTCATTACTGGCGCCGGACCAATTGGCGCCATGGCCGCCGCGGTCGTCCGCCACGCTGGTGCTCGCCATGTGGTGATTACCGACGTTAACGAGTACCGCCTTGACCTGGCGCGCCGGCTGGGCGTCACTCGCGCCGTCGATGTCCGCACTGCGAGTATTGCCGACGTACAACGCGAACTGGGCATGCAGGAGGGCTTCGACGTTGGACTCGAAATGTCCGGCAACCCTGCCGCGCTGCGCGACATGCTAAAGAATATGGCCCACGGCGGCCGTTCCGCGTTACTTGGTGTCCCGACCGAGGATATCGCGATAGACTGGACCGTCGTCGTATTCAACATGCTGACGATAAAGGGTGTCTATGGCCGCGAGATGTATGAGACGTGGTACATGATGACGGTAATGCTGCAGTCAGGGCTTGATATTTCCCCGGTTATCACCCACCGCTTTGGCGTTGAGGACTACGAAGAAGCGTTCGCGATTGCCCGTAGCGGACAGGCCGGCAAGATAATTCTGCGCTGGGCCGAGCGCTAGGCCTCCAGGAGGATCCATGTACACAACAATGCGTGCCGACCTGAGCGCCGAGCTTGACGAAATTCGGTCGGCCGGCACCTTCAAGACAGAGCGCGTCCTTTCGACGCCGCAAGAGGCACACGTACGCGTCGGCAGCGGGCAGGAAGTACTCAACCTCTGCGCAAACAACTACCTGGGTTTGGCCGATCACCCTGCGGTAATCGCCGCGGCGAAGTCGGCGCTCGACCAATGGGGTTTCGGGCTGGCGTCGGTACGGTTCATTTGCGGTACGCAGGAGATTCACAAGGAGCTGGAGGAGCGCATTAGCGCGTTCCTCGGCGCCGAGGACACAATCCTGTATAACTCTTGTTTCGATGCCAATGGCGGCCTCTTCGAGACACTCCTCGGCGCGGAAGATGCCGTCATCTCGGATGAGCTCAACCACGCAAGCATCATCGACGGCATCCGCCTGAGCAAAGCGCAGCGCCTGCGCTACCGCAACCGCGACATGGCCGATCTCGAGCAGCAGTTGCGCGACGCGAGTAATGCCCGCCGCAAGCTGATCGCCACGGACGGGGTCTTCTCCATGGACGGCTACGTCGCCCCGCTGAAAGAAATATGCGACCTCGCGGAGCGTTATGGCGCGCTCGTGATGGTGGACGACTCGCACGCGGTAGGCGTCGTGGGTCCTAATGGCCGCGGCACGCCCGATCTCCATGGTGTTATGGACCGTGTGGACATCGTTACGGGCACCCTCGGTAAGGCGCTCGGCGGGGCCAGCGGCGGTTACACGAGCGGGCGAAGAGAGATCGTCGCCTTGCTGCGCCAGCGATCCCGGCCATACCTCTTCTCAAACACCATTGCACCACCAATTGTCGCGGCTTCACTGAAAGTCCTCGATCTCCTCACTGCTTCGAATGAGCTGCGGGAGCGGCTGCACACCAACACCGTGCTCTTCCGCGAGCGGATGGGCTCTCTTGGCTTCGACATCGTACCCGGCGACCACCCGATCGTCCCGGTGATGCTCGGCGACGCGACCAGGGCAACACAGTTGGCAGATCGCCTGCTCGAGAAGGGCATCTACGTAATTGCGTTTTCTTACCCGGTCGTCCCACACGGGAAGGCGCGTATCCGGACTCAGGTGTCCGCGGCGCACAGCCCGGCCGACCTGCAGCGTGCTGCCGCGGCTTTTGCGGAAGCGCGCGACGAGCTCGGACTGTAATATTCGCTGAACACCATCGTGGTTCGGTCCGCTACTTGTAGGCGGGCGCGGGTACGAGGCTCGGCGCCGGCCGTTCGTTAGTCGTCACCGCGATTGTCGAGGGGAGCATCTCGGTGCAGCCGGGCGTTTATCCCTAGCACTCCGGCGAGGGCCAGCACCACAGCGCCGACGGCAAGACCCAGCGCGAGAATATTTGTGTTGCCGTTCCAGGTGACCACGTTGCCAAGGAACGTGACGGCGAGCAAGACGATGATCACGCCAATGAGGTTGCTTTTGAGGTCGTCGAGGGTGCGGATCTGGAGCCATGGAGGCAGGGGCAGTTGATCGTCGATGAACAGGTCATAGAGCCCTAAGGCAATAATATAGAGCACAGTGCCGAGTAGGAAGAGGTCGATCGGCTCGATAAATTCGATGGCAAGATGCTTGCTGTCTCCAACACGCAGGTGGAGGTGTCTGAAGGTATCGACCATGATGCTCAACACCGTCAGCAGACCGTAAACCAGCACGGTAGCCGCGGCAAGGAACGAACCAATGGCCGCAACGACAATTATGAACCGACTCCCACCCAACATCCGCCGCATCACCGAGCGTGCCCTTTCCAACTGTAGACCTGCCCATTGGTAAAGCAGCTGGCCTTTCATGAGTGGGTGTGAATCAAGACTGCGCCGCGGGAGCACTATAGCCTCGCTACGTGACGCATACCACGCAGACCAGCGGATGGTCGCGACCTACGACAGCGCCTCGGCCGCCATGTTGCAAGCCGCACAGGCCCTTACAAGAGGCGCGTTGGAATGGTCCGACTGACGGAACAGGACACACTCATTTAACGTCGGCTTTGTCAATCCTCATGAGGTACATGGGCGAATCTTTAACCGATAACTGCACGGTCTTGACATGCCGGAACCCGGCCTTCTCGTAACTTCGAATCGCCGCGGCGTTCCCTACTTCCGGATCGATCAGGCAGCTCTTTGCCTGATACATGCCGAAGACGATGTCGCGAAGAAAATGGCGCAGGATAGTACTGCCGAGACCCTTATGAACGTAGTCGGGCTCGCCGATCAGCAAGTCGACGCCTGCCATGCCATCATCGACATCGATATAGCCCAGGTACGTTTGGAAGTCGTTGATACTATACGTCTGGATCTGACCTATCGGTCGGTCGTCATATGTGATGACCCAAATGTGGATCGGCTCATGTCCCATCACCGCCGGTGCATATCCGGCCACGACTTCGTCATACGACAGCTTCGCTTCGTCGCGATACCACTTCGAGACATGACCCTGCGCGAACCAACCGTGAAGGAGGCGTAGATCAGCAATATCGAAGGGGCGGAAACCGATGCGCGCAGGGTCGAGCATCAATACTACTACCGTGGAAGCCAAGACACTTGGACACCGACATGGCGTTTCTAAAGCAGCATTGTACCACCCAGGCGGTTCACGCTTCACTATCCCGTATGCGCTGTGTTTGATGAACTTCCAATCTGTGTGAGTTGCAGCATACCTCTTTCCTCGCTGTGTTCTCGGCGCAGGTTGAGCGCTTAAACGACAAGCTCATGCCGGCGACGAGCACCCCGGCTGCGTGCTCGGTCGTTCACAGCGATGAC
>JAQBPC010000040.1 GCA_028287725.1 Chloroflexota bacterium
AAATCCACTATCGGCAAACGTAATTGATCAAACGCATGCCTGGGTGGCGGTGAACTCGAGCCTGTATTTCACCTCGGACCTCGGTCGCCATTGGACATCTCTCGCGACGGCGTCGACCGTGGGAAACGTCATATCGATAGACTTCATTGACAGCCACACCTGCTGGGCACTGGGCGGAGCACCGGGGGCCGGCCAGCCGTTCTTATGGAAGAGCAACGACGGCGGTCATCACTGGCAGAAGCTCACACCGGTACTGATTTAACCGAGGCCGCGGCGCCGATCACGAAGACGGGGTGCCGGACGCTTGAGCAGGTCTTCCGTATCGCAGATGTATTGATGAGCAGCGGAGTGGGTGGCCGGAGTGTTGAGCAACTCGTTCAACATCTGCCCGACCTGTCCGGGGCAACCGTGCAAACCGGCTGCCCTACCCACATTCGTTCTGATCGCCGTCGCCCTTACGGGCGACGTTTCGATGACAGTCCGATACCCGCCTGTGATTACAGCGATGAGGCCAGCAGCGCGTCAAGCCCCGCTGCCGTCCGCAATGCCTCGGCACGATCGAGTCGCTCCCAGGGCAGGTCGAGATCAGGCCGGCCGAAGTGGCCGTAGCTCGCTGTCTGCTGGTAGATCGGGCGGCGCAAGTCAAGCTCATTGATGATTGCAGCAGGACGAAGGTCAAAGTGTTCCCCGATCAAGTCCTCAATGCGTTCCTCGGGGATCACCGCGGTGCCGAAACTCTCGACACCAATGCAGACGGGGTGCGCGACACCGATCGCATACGCCACGCGGACTTCAAACCGCTCCGCTAGGCCGGCAGCCACGACATTCTTTGCCACCCAGCGCGCCGCGTAGCTGGCCGAGCGATCGACTTTGGTCGGATCTTTGCCCGAGAAAGCGCCACCGCCGTGCCGCGCCATGCCACCATATGTATCGACGATAATCTTGCGGCCGGTAAGTCCGGCGTCGCCTTGCGGACCACCGATCACGAAGCGGCCCGTCGGGTTCACAAAATAACGAGTGTGTGCGTCGAGCATTCCCATCGGTACGACCGGACCGATTACCGCCTCGACCATATCGGCACGAATTTGCTCGATCGGCGTGTCTGCCGAGTGCTGGGTCGAGATCACAATCGTATCGATACGCGCAGGCTTGCCATCCACATACTCGACCGACACCTGCGCCTTGCCATCGGGCCGCAAATAGGGCAGGGTTCCGTCCTTCCGCAGCCGGGCCAGGCGACGCGTCAGTCCATGCGCAAGGCTCAACGGAAGTGGCATCAGTTCGGGAGTTTCAGTACACGCGAAACCGAACATCATACCCTGGTCGCCGGCGCCTACCGCATCCAATTCGGCATCGCTGGCTTCGCCGTGCCGCCGTTCGAGTGCGACATTGACGCCCTGCGCGATGTCCGCGGATTGAGTACCGATCGAGGCCATCACACCGGCAGTCTTGTAATCGAATCCGTAGCTCGCGTCGGTATATCCGATCTCCTGAATGACCTTCCGCGCGAGCGGCCCAATATCGACGAAGCCTTCCGTCGAAATCTCACCCATTACCAGAACAAGTCCCGTGGTGGCCGCAACCTCACAGGCGACGCGAGAGTGGGGATCCTGGCGTAGCAACTCGTCCAAAACGGCGTCAGAAATCTGGTCGCACATTTTGTCCGGGTGGCCTTCAGTCACCGACTCCGATGTAAATAGCGTTCGGTGTTCGTGCATACTGCTAACTCCATATTGCCCGAAACCCATCAGCCAAGAGCTCAGCTTGAAACTAGTCTCGGTGCATCGTCCAATTGGTTACGTTCCGGACTGCCACGAGCCCAAATACGCCACCTGCTCTTCAGTCAACGTGTCGATGGAAACGCCGAGCGAATGAAGTTTGGTTTTCGCGACTTCCTGATCGATCTCCACGGGAACGTCATGCACGCCCGGTGCGAGATTTGCTCCGTTGGCCTTCAGATACTCCACGCTTAGTGACTGGTTGGCGAAGCTCATATCCATCACGGCGGCGGGATGGCCCTCGGCGGCAGAGATATTCACCAGGCGGCCCTCTGCGAGAACGTAGACCTTGCGCCCATCCTGCAGACGATACTCCTGCACGAAGTCGCGTACTGTGCGAATGGTGGCGCCCTCTGCCAAGGCCTTCAAATTGATCTCGTCGTTGAAGTGCCCGGAGTTTGCCAGGATTGCGCCATCTTTCAGCACCGCAATGTGCCGGCGGTCGAACACGTTCACATTGCCGGTCACCGTCACCACGATATCCGCGATCTTCGCGGCCTCCTCGAGCGATGCGACCCGATGACCGTCCATCAGTGCTTCGAGGGCGCGCGTCGGGTTCACTTCGGTGACGATCACATGGGCGCCGAGGCCATGCGCCCGCATTGCAACGCCACGTCCACACCAGCCGTACCCACAGACCACCACGGTGCGGCCGGCAAGCAGAATATTGGTACTGCGCATGATGGCGTCTACAGTGCTCTGTCCGGTGCCGTAGCGGTTGTCAAAGAGGTGCTTGGTATCGGCCTCGTTGATCGCGATCACGGGGTAGCGAAGCACCCCCTCCGCGGCCATGCTACGGAGCCGAATCACGCCGGTAGTCGTCTCCTCCGTCCCGGCGAATACCGCGTCGAGGCGATCCTTGCGCTCGGTGTGCAGGCAGGTCACGAGGTCGCAGCCATCGTCCATCGTCAGCTGCGGGCCAAAATCGATCGCCGCGTTGATGTGCCGATAGTAGCTTGCCGAATCTTCGCCCTTAATCGCGAAGGTGCTGATGCCGTACTCCTGCACCAGCGCCGCGGCAGTGTCGTCTTGCGTGGAAAGCGGGTTTGAGGCGCAGAGCACGAGGTCGGCGCCGCCGGCCTTCAGGGTAATTGCGAGGTTCGCGGTCTCTGTGGTGACGTGCAAGCACGCGGCGATGCGCAGGCCCGAGAGTGGCTTCTCGCGCTCGAATCGCTCGCGCAGTAATCCGAGGACCGGCATTTGCGTTGCCGCCCATTCAATGCGATCGCGGCCGTGCCGTGCAAGCGATAAGTCCTTGACATCATGCTTCACGCTAGTCTGAGTGGTCATGCAGTACTCCCAATTATGTAGGCACGACGGTCGCCGTGCCGTTCGTTACTTCGCGTACTTCTGGTAAATAAGGCCGAGCTGTTTGACGGCCTCGGGTGATATCGCGTCGGGCGCCGTCTGGATAGCTGTCGACAGCGCGGCATCGCAACCGCAGTTGCCGCTTGCGGGAATAGTCGGGATCAAGGCAAGCAGGCTCTTACGCACAGTATGAATGTTCCTGGCCACATTACCCATCACCATTTCGGCGGTTACCGCCTCGTCCGACTCGCGCCAGCAGTCGTAGTCGGTGCTTTGGGCAATCATCGCGTAGTGCAGCTCGGCCTCTCTGGCCAGTTTTGCCTCCGGAAGTCCGGTCATGCCGATGATGCTCGCGTTCCAAGATCGGTACAGGCGCGACTCGGCTCTCGTCGAGAAGGCCGGCCCTTCCATGCATACGTAACTGCCGCCGCGGTGGACCGTTGCTCCCGCCTGTTCCGCGGCAGTTGCCAGAAGCCCAGAAAGAATTGGGCAAAACGGATCGGCAAAGCCCACGTGACCGACGAGCCCCGTCGTGAAAAACGTCGAGGGACGATTCTTGGTCCGGTCGATCAGCTGGTCTGGAATGACCATGTGCGTCGGCGCGATCTCCTCGCGCAGGCTGCCGACGGCGCTCGCGGCAATAACCCACTCCACGCCCAGGCTCTTCAGCGCGTAGATGTTGGCGCGTACCGGGATATCCGAAGGGAGAATGCGATGGCCACGCCCATGGCGAGGCAGGAAGGCGACACGCTCGCCCATCAAGGTACCAATGGTGATCACGTCGCTTGGGTCGCCGAACGGCGTCTGGATGCGTACCTCTTCGACATTGGTTAGCTCGTCCATCGCATAGAGTCCGCTACCGCCGATGACACCGATTCGCGCGTTGCTCATACTGTCTCCTTCAGTGGTGCGACGACACCAGCCAGGCCGGCCCCAAAGGGAGGCCGAACGATGCCGCGCTCTGTGATGATTCCTGTAATGAAGCGGGCTGGAGTTACGTCGAACGCGGGATTGAAGACGGGGTATGTGTCCGGCACGAGCCGATGACCGTGGGCAGTCCGAACTTCGTCATGGCGCCGTTCCTCGATCACGATCGAGTCGCCGACAGGCGTCTGTACATCGACGGTGGAAACGGGTGCGACGACATAAAACGGTATGTCGTGCGCGTGTGCGGCCAGCGCCACGCCATAGGTGCCTATCTTATTTGCGGTATCGCCGTTCGCGGCGATACGGTCGGCGCCAACAAAAACGGCGTCGATCCGGCCCAGGCGCATCGTGTGGGCTGCCATATTGTCCGTTATCAGCGTGAATGGCACCCCAGCTCGGTTCAGCTCCCAGGCGGTGAGACGCGCGCCTTGCAACAACGGCCTTGTCTCGTCGACGTAGACGTGTACTCGCCGGCCCTGCTCGTGCGCCACAAAAATTGGCGCAGTCGCCGTGCCGATTCCCGCGGTCGCCAGGGCCCCGGCATTGCAGTGCGTAAGCACGCTCATACCGTCGGCGATGAGGGACGCGCCAAGTTCCCCCATTTGCCGGCAAGCGCGGGAATCTTCAGCGGCTATCTGGTTCGCCTCGTCAAGCAGCAGCCGCGCGATTTCGGCCGGCGCGTGGCTGCCGGCCC
>JAQBPC010000060.1 GCA_028287725.1 Chloroflexota bacterium
GTCGTTCCGCTGGTTCAAGACTGAGGGCCTTAGGGAACTGTTTGAGGAAATCAGCCCGATCCAGGACTATTCGGGCAAGATGGAGTTGGAGTTCTCGGTTCCCGACGAACCGTTCGGGAAACCCAAGTATACGGCATCTCAGTGCCGTGAGCTTGACCTGACGTATGCTGCTCCTTTGAATGTGCGGGCGAAGCTTCACATCAAGGAAACCGGCGAAATCATTGAGAAGACCATCTTCATGGGTGACTTCCCACTCATGACACCCCAAGGCACCTTTATTATCAACGGATCCGAGCGCGTCGTGGTGAGCCAGCTCGTTCGTTCACCTGGCGTTTATTTTACTCGCGAAATCGATCCGGGATCCGGCCGTCCTCTTTATATGGCGAAAGTGATTCCTAATCGAGGTGCGTGGCTCGAATTCGAAACTAGCAACAAGAACATATTAACCGTAAAGGTCGACCGGAAGCGCAAGATTCCGGTTACTACCCTGCTTCGAGCAATCGGGTATGGGACGGATGACGCGATCCACGAGATTTTCGAGAAAGTGGACACCAATCCGGACCATAAGTATATTCACGACACCCTGCTCAAGGATACGACCAAGACCGAAGAGGCCGGTCTCCTTGAGATGTACAAGAAACTGCGGCCTGGCGATCCGCCGACGAAGGACAATGCGGCGAATCTCATCCATTCGTTGTTCTTCAATCCCCGCCGTTATGACCTGGGCCGCGTTGGGCGCTACAAGCTCAACAAGCGCCTTAGCCTCACCGTGGATCTTACACAGCGGACCCTTACCAAAGAGGATCTGGCTCAGATCGTGAGCCGGTTGATTGAGCTAAATAATTCGTATGACAGTCCAGCCGGCGCAATCCGGCCGGATGACATCGACCATCTTGGTAACCGTCGCGTGCGCGCCGTTGGAGAATTGCTGCAAAACCAGTTCCGCATCGGACTGCTGCGCATGGAACGTGTTGTCAAGGAACGCATGACCATTCAAGACGCCACGACCGCAACGCCGAGTGCGCTGATCAATATTCGACCGGTCGTCGCGGCGGTGAAGGAGTTCTTTGGCGGCAGCCAGCTGAGCCAATTTATGGATCAGACCAATCCGCTGGCGGAGCTAACACACAAGCGGCGTCTGAGCGCCCTTGGTCCAGGTGGACTGAGTCGAGATCGTGCCGGCTTCGACGTTCGTGACGTTCACCCGTCGCACTACGGTCGCGTCTGCCCGATTGAGACACCGGAAGGCCCAAACATCGGCTTGATTGGCTCACTCGCGACCTATTCTTCACCGAACGCGTATGGGTTTATGGAAACTCCGTACCGTAAGGTGTTGCGTATGCTCAGCAGCACCGACCCAATCCTGGCTGAGCAGATTCTGGCGGAGAACATCGTCGACCCGGGGACAGGCGAAGTCCTGGTCGAGCGAGGTAGTAAGATTACGCCTAAGGCGCTGGAAGTTCTGAAGGCAGCCCCATCGCGTCAGGTGCGTATCAAGCCGATCGTTACTGACGACGTCATGTATCTGACTGCTGATGAGGAAGAGCAGTATGTCGTGGCTCAGGCCAACGTACCGCTCACTTCCGATAATCACTTTGCCAACGAGCGAATCACTGCTCGTTTTGGCGACAAGTTCGTAGAAGAATCCGAAGAGCGGGTTGACTTTATGGACGTTTCGCCCCGACAGATTGTGTCGGTCGCGACGGCCATGATCCCGTTCCTCGAGCATGACGATGCGAACCGCGCACTCATGGGCTCGAACATGCAGCGGCAGGCCGTTGCTTTGATTCGTCCGCAGGCGCCGATCGTTGGTACCGGCATGGAGTGGCAGGCTGCGCGTGATTCGGGCCAGGTTGTTGTTTCGGAGCACGAGGGCGAGGTGGTGAGCGCCACCGGCCGTCAGATCGTAGTCCGCGACAGTGACGCCGTCGACCACGTCTATGACCTGCGAAAGTTCGCCCGGTCGAACCAGGGCACCTGTATCAATCAGCGGCCCAGCGTGGACCGCGGCGACCGTGTCCGCGAAGGCGATGTGCTGGCAGACAGCTCATCGACCGACAAGGGCGAGCTGGCACTCGGCCAGAACGTTCTCGTGGCGTTCATGGCCTGGGAAGGCGGCAACTACGAGGACGCGATCGTGATGAGCGACCGTGTCGTGCGCGAAGACGTCTTCACGTCAATCCACATGGAGAAGCATGAGGTTGATGCCCGCGACACCAAGCTCGGTCCCGAGGAAATCACTCGCGACATTCCAAACGTCGGCGAGGAAGGCCTGAAGGACCTGGACGAACGTGGCATCATCCGCGTGGGGGCCGAGGTTGGCCCTGGCGATATCCTCGTCGGCAAAATCACGCCCAAGGGCGAGACCGAGCTTACCGCCGAAGAGCGCTTGCTGCGAGCCATCTTTGGTGAGAAGGCGCGTGAGGTCAAGGACACATCGCTGCGAGTGCCCCAGGGCGAGCGTGGCAAGGTCGTCGAGGTCAAGGTCTTCAAGCGCGAGAACAACGCCGAGTTGCCCCCTGGTGTCAACCAGCTGGTCCGAGTCAGCATCGCCCAGAAGCGCAAAATCGCCGAGGGTGACAAGATGGCAGGCCGGCATGGGAACAAGGGCGTCATTTCCCGTATCGTGCCGGTCGAGGAAATGCCATTTTTGCCGGACGGCACCCCAATTGACATAATTTTGAATCCGTTGGGCGTTCCGAGCCGTATGAATATAGGGCAGATCCTTGAGACTCACCTTGGGTGGGCTGCCAAGGTTCTCGGTATGACCGTTGCATCCCCGGTATTCGAAGGTGCGACCGAAGAGCAGATTCGCGACATGCTCAGGAAAGCCGGTTTGCCTGAGGACGGTAAGGTCACCTTGTACGACGGTCGCACAGGTGAGGCGTTCGATCAGCCGATCACCGTTGGCTACATCTATATGATGAAACTCGCCCACTTGGTCGAGGACAAGATCCACGCCCGATCCACGGGCCCGTATTCACTTGTTACACAGCAGCCACTGGGCGGTAAAGCACAGTTTGGTGGTCAGCGGTTTGGTGAAATGGAGGTGTGGGCACTCGAGGCCTATGGTGCGGCGCATATTCTCCAGGAGTTGCTCACAGTTAAGTCCGACGACGTTATTGGCCGCGTGAAGACGTACGAAGCCATCGTCAAGGGTGAGCAGATCATGGAGCCAGGCGTGCCTGAGTCGTTCAAAGTACTCGTCAAGGAACTGCAGAGCCTCGGTTTGGCAGTCGAGGTGCTCAATGACGATGAGGAGAAGATCGAGTTCACGCAGGATCTGGCCGAGGATTCAGCTTTGAGTTTGCCGTCGGAGCTGAGCCCAATTGAATTTAACGAGTTGAGCCGACCATTTACCCTTGGCAGCGACCCGCTCGGACCCGATAACCGATAGCCGCGAAAGACGTACCGGCGCCGCACCCGCGAGAGTGGGTGTGGCTTCGGTACGTCAGTGTGCCGCGCTATTTGCACACATGCAGTTCCAAGGGGTGCTAACCGTCAACGCGCTGACTCATCACCGCCGTCCGTTAGCCCTCAGTCCTACACGGGGGGATCATGCTGGAAGTTAACGATTTCAACGCAATCCGTATTAGCCTCGCTTCGCCAGAGCAAATCAAGAGTTGGTCGTATGGCGAAGTTACCAAGCCGGAGACGATCAACTATCGCACGCTGAAGCCCGAGAAAGATGGGTTGTTCTGCGAGCGCATCTTTGGTCCCTCCAAAGACTGGGAGTGCTACTGCGGCAAGTACAAGCGTGTCCGCTATAAGGGCATCATCTGCGACAAGTGTGGCGTGGAAGTTGCCCGTTCAAAGGTGCGCCGTGAGCGCATGGGACACATTGAGCTGGCCTCTCCGGTCAGTCATATTTGGTATTTCAAAGGAACACCCAGCAGGCTTTCGCTGTTGCTGGATATCTCTCCGCGCGAGTTGGAGAAGATCCTCTACTTCGCGCAATATATTGTCACCGAAGTTAATGAGACCGAACGGAAGAAGGCTCTTGAGCGCCTAGAGCGCGAAGAGGAGAACCGGTTCGCTGCGGTTGAGCAGGAGTTCCAGGAGGAGCTGCAGCGATTGCAGAATCCCGAAGGGAACAGCAAGCAGCAGCGTGAGGAAGAGCGCGCGCAACGTGCCGCTCGGATGAACCAGGATCGTGACCAGGCCGTTGAGTCTGTGATCGAGGCTGGCACCCGCCTTTCGGAGCGTCTCCAGGGAATGATTGGTCAGGAAGCCCTGGCCGATATGACCCTCGAAGGCGTTGCTGAGCCGATCGTTGAAGCCGGGGCTACCGTCTCGCGCAACCACATCGACGCGATTACGCCCGCCGTGCAAAAGCAAGTCCAGTACCTCGAGCAGCATTGCGAGCAGGAGCTTGCAAAGCTTGTAACCGAGGCTGAGATTGAAGCACGTCAGGTACTGTCGGCGCCCGATATCCAGCGCGAGGTCCAGAAGCTGGAAGACGCACTGGTCAAGAAGCGTGAAGAGCTGAAAGTTCAGCTGGCCGAGCGTCGCGAAGAGCTGCTGAACATCAAGCTGTTCGATCGGCCGCCGGAGAACAAGGTTCGCGAATGGCAAGATGCCTTCCCGTCGGTCTTCAAGGCCGGCATGGGCGCCGAGGCACTCCTGCACATTATCAGGAACCTCGACCTTAATGCGTTGGCCAAGGAGATGCGGGACGACATTCATACGTCGGCCGCGACCAGCCAGCGTCGTAAGAAGGCCATTAAGCGGCTCCGCGTCGTCGAAGCATTCCGCAAGAGTGGTCCGCAGCCCGAGTGGATGATCCTCACGGTGCTGCCGGTCATCCCACCGGAGCTTCGCCCGATGGTGCAGCTCGATGGTGGCCGTTTCGCCACAAGCGATCTGAACGATCTGTACCGGCGCGTCATCAACCGCAACAACCGCCTCAAGAGGCTGTTGGAGCTTCAGGCGCCCGAGATTATCGTGCGTAACGAAAAGCGCATGCTTCAAGAAGCGTGCGACGCACTCATTGACAACGGCCGCCGTGGCCGGGCAGTCAATGGCTCCGGCAACCACAAGCTGAAGAGCTTGTCGGACATGCTCAAGGGCAAGCAAGGGCGTTTCCGCCAGAACCTGCTCGGAAAGCGCGTCGACTACTCTGGCCGTTCGGTCATCGTGGTCGGGCCGGAATTGAAACTGCATCAGTGTGGTCTGCCGAAGCGCATGGCGCTCGAGCTGTTCAAGCCCTTTGTGATGCGGAAGCTGGTGGAGCGGAACTTCGCTCACAACATCCGCAGCGCGAAGCGCGTGATCGAGCGTGTTCGTCCGGAGGTGTGGGATGTGCTGGAAGAGGTCATTAAGGACCATCCGGTTCTCCTGAACCGTGCGCCTACGTTGCACCGCTTGGGCATTCAGGCCTTCGAGGCCGTGCTCGTCGAGGGCAGTGCAATCCAGCTTCATCCGCTGGTCTGCCAGGCCTTTAACGCCGACTTCGACGGTGACCAGATGGCCGTGCATATCCCGCTGTCGCGGGCGGCACAGATGGAAGCCAAGACCCTGATGCTTAGCTCGCGGAACCTGCTCTCGCCGGCCAATGGCGAGCCAATGGTGTCGCCTACTAAGGACATGGTTCTCGGGTGCTACTACCTCACGGTGGAAATCCCCGGCACCAAGGGTGACGGCGGCGTGTTTGGCGACTTCTGGGAGGCTCAACGAGCCTATGATGCCGGGCGTCTAGCCTTGCATGCGACTATCTATATAATGCTCTCGCACCGTGCTGTTGACGGCGCAACCGACGGTTATATCAAGACCGAGGTTGGGCGTATTCCGGTGAGCGAGCTTGTCACTGTGCCAAAGAGCCGGGCTCTTGGGCTGAAGACTACCGTCGGTCGCATCATCTTCAACGAGGCGCTACCGCGGCAGATCGAATACAAGAACTTTGTGCAAGACAAGGGCAAGCTGAAGGACGTGGTGGGCGAGGTATATCGTGACCTAGGTCCCGCCAAGACGTCGCAGGTTGCCGACGACATCAAGCGTATTGGCTTTCAATATGCAACTCGATCGGGTACGACCATCGCCATTGACGATGTGACTATTCCGAAGAAGAAGTACGCGATTATCTCCGAGGTGCAGACCGAGGTCGATAAGCTGGACCGCCAGTACGACCGAGGGCTGATTACCGCCGACGAGCAATACTCGCAGCGCGTTGCTGCCTGGACGGAAGCTCGTGACCGGGTGAGCAAGGCAGTAACCGAGGGACTTGATAAGTTCGGCTCGATCTATATGATGGCAACCTCTGGCGCCGCCAAGGGCCAGTTCACGCAGATCTCGCAGCTTGCAGGTATGCGCGGACTCATGGCGGATCCACAGGGTCAGATTATTGCGCTGCCGATCAAATCAAACTTCCGCGAGGGCCTGTCAGTGCTCGACTACTTCATCTCGACCCACGGCGCGCGTAAGGGTCTTGCCGACACCGCGCTTCGTACGGCCGAATCGGGTTACCTGACCCGGCGTCTGATCGACGTCGGCCAGGACGTGATCATCTATACGGAAGATTGCGGCACTACCCGAGGCATGTGGCTGGCCGAGCAAGACTCCGGCGATAAGTTGGAGCGGCGAATCACCGGTCGCTGGACGGCGCAAGATGTCGTCCATCCGGAAACCGGCGAGTTGATCCTCGGCACGAACGAGGAAATCACGGAAGTATTGTCCGGACCAGTGGCCGATGCCCTGAGGACCATCAAGGTGCCTCAGCAGCGCGGTCTCTACGTCCGGTCGGTTCTCAACTGTCTGGCGAAGCGTGGCGTCTGCCGGCACTGCTACGGCTGGAGCATGGCGACGCGTAACCTGGTGACCCTCGGCGAAGCGGTCGGTATTATCGCCGCCGAGTCGATCGGTGAGCCTGGCACGCAGCTAACCATGCGTACGTTCCATACCGGCGGTATCGCAGGTGAGGACATTACACAGGGTCTGCCGCGCGTCGAAGAGCTCTTCGAGGCACGCGAGCCCAAAGACAAGGCAGTGATTTCCGAAATCGACGGTATCGTCGAGATCGTCCGCGACGAGACGGGCCAGCATGTGCGGGTCACCTCGAAGCGGGACTGCCGCGACGTGTACATCCTGCCGCCGGGTTACGAGGTGATGGTCGCGAACGATAGCGAAGTCGACACGAACCAGCCTCTCGCGAAGCCGGCAACTCAAGGCGATCTGGTGGCTGCGACGCCCAACGCGGGTGGTGCGGTCAGCGAGGATACGTCCGACCAGGTCGTGTCCCGCCACAAGGGCAAGATTCACGTGAGCGGTGGGCAGCTCACCGTTCGTTACGAAGACATCGACACCCGGCTCTACCAGGTGCCGGCAGTCGCACGGCTTCGCGTAGAAAACGGCCAGAAGGTGCTCGCCGGAACCCAGCTTACCGAAGGCTCGATTGGGCCACAGGATATTCTGGAGATTCAGGGCCCCGAGGCGGTACAGAAATACCTCGTTGCCGAAGTGCAGCGAGTCTACCGCTCACAGGGCGTAGGGATCAACGACAAGCACGTCGAAGTGATCGTTCGGCAGATGCTGCGGAAGGTCAAGATTGAGGACGCCGGCGACACGGAATTGTTGCCTGGTGAACTCGTCGATCGCTTCGTATTTGAAGACATCAATGCACGTGTTCTTGCTCAGGACGGGCAGCCGGCGATCTCCAAGGCTGTACTGCTCGGCGTAACCAAGGCGAGCTTGAATACGGATAGCTTCCTTGCGGCGGCCTCCTTCCAGGAGACGACTCGGGTGCTGACCGAGGCGGCAATTTCTGGCAAGAAGGATCGCTTGATGGGCCTCAAGGAGAACGTGATCATCGGTAAGCTTATCCCGGCCGGATCCGGCCTGATGAGTCGCCGAGCTCAGATCGCGGAAGGCGAGGCAGAAGAGCAGCTCCTTCCGTCCATGGGCGGCGTTGCCGTACTTGAAGGCGGCGAGGGCGATGGGCTAGGCGGCTTCGATGATGGCCTCGATGCTTCCGCGCCTGACATCTTTGCCGACATGCCGGACGAGCTTGAGGACGAGGCTGACCTCGACCTTGGTGGCGAAAGTGATGTAGAGTAGGCTCTCTGTACGAGAGGGTGGCCACGCCAGGTTCAACGTGGCCACCCTCTCAAGAGCCGATCACGTTGACGGGGCGAAAGTCCACTGATATACTAACGAATTGTGGCCATAAGTCGAATTTTTTCTTATAGCTAGCAGATGTGGTGAGGCCAGCCTGTGTTTAGGCAGACGGCCATCGTGCAAAAATAAGGGATAGGAAACGTGCCAACGATCCGGCAATTGGTTCGCAAGGGCCGCACGCGCACGCCTAAGAAGACCGGTGCGCCTGCACTCCGTTGGGCTTACAACTCCTTGAAGCAGGAGCCATTGAAGCTGAAGGGCGCTCCTCAAAAGCGCGGCACCTGCACCCAGGTGAAAACGGTTACGCCGAAGAAGCCAAATTCGGCCCTTCGAAAGATTGCCCGAGTTCGATTGAGCAACGGGTATGAAGTTACCGCATATATTCCGGGTGAAGGCCACAACCTTCAGGAGCACTCTGTCGTATTAATTCGTGGCGGCCGCGTGAAGGATCTTCCAGGCGTCCGCTACCACATTGTTCGCGGCACTCTTGACGCCGCGGGAGTAAAGGATCGCAAGCAAGGGCGATCCAAGTATGGGGCGAAACGTCCGAAAGCCGGCGACGCTAAGGCCGCTGGCAAGCGCTAGCATTTAGCGTGCCAGGGCACGCCGCTTGAGATTTGCGGCTGGCCGTGGCTAACGGATAACACGTCCAGAGGCACTGCGGAGGGGTCGGAAACTCCGATCTTTCCTGTCAGTGCCTCTGACTGTGCCGGAGACAATGGGGCACAAACACCTGGGCAGTCAGGTACGCTGCCGACTCTGGAAAGGTCCAGATTAGTAATCGAACTTGGTAGGGGGGTTCTATATGCCGCGGCGAGCACGCGTAAGCCGACGGGTACTGACACCGGATGCACGGTACGCCAGCAAGACCGTCGCCAAATTTATTAACTGCCTGATGGTCGGTGGCAAGAAGTCCATCTCAGAAGGCATTTTCTATGGTGCTATGGATACTATTGAGGCGCAAACACGGCGCCCACCCATGGATACTTTCGAGTTGGCCATGCGCAATGCTACCCCCGTGCTTGAGGTGAAGCCCCGACGAGTCGGTGGCTCGACCTATCAGGTACCGGTAGAAATACGTGGCGACCGCCGGACGGCCCTCGCGATGCGATGGCTAATCCGCGCCGCACGTGCACGCTCTGGCCGGTCTATGGAAGAGAAGCTGGCCTCAGAGCTTCGAGATGCGGCAAACGGTACCGGCGCAACCGTCAAACGCCGTGAAGATACGCACAAAATGGCGGAGTCTAACAAGGCGTACGCCCATTACCGCTGGTAGCTTCGTTGGCCGGCGCGGGTTGTTCAACCCGAATACGCTGACCGGCGACGCCCTATCGATCTAGGGAGAAATCCATGCCTCGCTCTGTCCCGCTCGAGCGGACCCGAAATATAGGCATTATTGCCCATATAGACGCTGGTAAAACCACAACCACCGAACGAATCCTGTTTTTCACCGGCCGAATCCATAAGGTCGGCGAAGTTCATGAGGGCGCAGCCACCATGGACTGGATGGAGCAGGAGAAGGAACGGGGTATTACTATCACGTCTGCCGCTACTACAGCTCTGTGGAACGATCACCGCATTAATATCATCGACACTCCTGGCCACGTGGATTTCACGGTCGAGGTCGAACGATCACTGCGCGTGCTCGACGGCGGGATCGTGGTGCTTGACGGCGTGGCAGGCGTGGAGCCCCAGTCCGAGAAAGTCTGGCGCCAGGCGGATAAGTATAATGTGCCGCGCTTCGTGTTCGCCAATAAGATGGATCGCACCGGCGCCGATTTCTGGCGCTGTGTGTCCATGCTCCATGAGCGGCTCGCCGCGAACGCCGTTCCTCTCCAGCTGCCTATTGGCATCGAGGCCTCATTCCGAGGCATCATCGATCTGCTGGAAATGAAGGCGACCATCTACCATGATGAGCGTGGCGCCAACTTCACTGTCGAAGAGATTCCCGCTGAGCTTGTTGCGGATGCTGAGAAGCATCGCGAGCATCTCGTTGAGAAGATCGTCGAGGCGGCTGGCGACGACGAACTTCTCACCCGTTTCCTTGAAGCTGAGACGCTTACAGTTGCAGAACTGAAGGCGGCTCTCCGAAAGGGCGTACTCGCCGGCGCCATCAATCCGGTGCTGTGCGGTTCCTCGCTACGCAACAAAGGCGTTCAGCCCATGCTCGACGCGGTGATCGATTATCTGCCGTCGCCATTGGACCTGCCTCCGGTGATTGGCACCGATCCTGTTACGAACGAGGCTGCAATCCGCGTTGCCAGCGAGAACGATCCATTCTCTGCCCTCGCCTTTAAGATCGTGAGCGACCCATACGTTGGCAGGCTCTGCTACTTCCGTGTTTATTCCGGAAAGCTTGCGGCCGGATCGTACTTGCTCAATTCCACAAAGGACAATCGGGAACGTGTAGGTCGTCTTCTGCAGATGCACGCCGATCACCGCGAAGATATCACCGAAGTATATGCAGGTGACATTGCCGCCGTGGTTGGCCTCAAGAACACCTTCACCGGTGACACGCTGTGCGACCCTACCGCACCAGTGGTTCTTGAGACGATCAAGTTCGCGGATCCGGTTATCTCGGTTGCAATTGAGCCCAAGACGAAGTCTGACCAGGACAAGATGGGCACCGCGCTTGCCCGTTTGGCCGAAGAGGACCCAACCTTCCGCGTGCGTACTGATGAGGAAACGAATCAGACCATCATTTCCGGGATGGGCGAGCTTCATCTCGAGATTATGGTGGACCGGATGCGCCGCGAGTTCAGCGTGAACGCGAACACTGGCCGGCCGCAGGTGGCATACCGCGAAGCGATCACGGACACCGTTGAGCAGCACCACCGCTATGCAAAGCAGACAGGCGGTAAGGGCCAGTTCGCCGATGTTTGGATCGAGGTAAGCCCGCTTGAGCGCGGCGCCGGGTATGTGTTCGAGGATAAGATTACCGGTGGGTCTATCCCGCGCGAGTACATCCCTGCAGTGCGCGAAGGTGCATTCGAGGCGGCTCGCAACGGTGTTATTGCCGGTTATCCGCTGGTCGACATCAAGGTCAAGTTGTTCGACGGCACCTTCCACGAAGTTGACTCCTCGGAACAGGCCTTCCACATCGCCGGTTCAATGGCGCTGAAGGAGGCCGTGCGCAGAGCGAAGCCGAGTATTCTCGAGCCGATCATGCGCGTTGAGGTCAACACGCCTGAAGACTTCATGGGCGATATCATGGGTGATCTAACATCGCGCCGTGGTCAGATTGAAGCAATGGACCAGTTGGGTAACGGTCGGATTATCCGAGCGCTCGTGCCGTTGTCGGAAATGTTTGGCTACACAACCACCCTGCGGTCTATGACCCAGGGCCGGGCGCAGAACACCATGGAACCGTCGCACTATGATTTCGTGCCGCGGAACATTTACGAAGAGCTCACACAAAAGGCGAAAGTCTAGTTCGTTGGGGAGGCTGCTCGCAGTAGCCTCCCCGATGAATTAAGGTCACGGAGAGAAGAGTGGCGAAGCAGAAGTTCGAGCGGAACAAGCCGCACATCAACGTGGGGACGATCGGGCACGTGGACCATGGGAAGACGACGCTGACGGCGGCGATCACGAAGACGCTGGCGTCGACGGGGCAGGCGAAGTTCCTGGCGTACGACCAGATCGACAACGCGCCGGAGGAGAAGGCGCGGGGCATCACCATCGCCATCCGGCACGTGGAGTACGAGACGGAGGCGCGGC
>JAQBPC010000076.1 GCA_028287725.1 Chloroflexota bacterium
CATTCGACGTTTGAACAGATAATGGCGCCGGGGGGTGCCGTGGACGTACTACAGCGATGCAAAGAAGAGGGGCTAATCGGGCACCTTGGCGTCGCCGGCGGCCCGATTCCCCTGATGATTCAGTATGTAAACACCGGCGTCTTCGAAGCGGCTATCTCACACAATCGCTATACGCTGCTCAACATTTCGGCCAGCCCATTGTGGGACGCCTGTATGCAGCGCGGCGTCGCTGCCGTCAACGCGGCTCCATATGGGAGCGGGATCCTCGCCAAGGGGACGAGTAAGTATCCCCGCTATGCATACCAGAACGTCGAGGGCGACCTTCTTGCCAGGGCGCAAAGGCTGGAGGCGATCTGTGCGCGCTACAACGTGCCTCTTGCCGCCGCCGCGTTGCAGTTTTCGCTTCGCGATCCACGTATTGTCTCCACTATCGTGGGCATGTCCAGGCCTGAGCGTCTGGAGCAGACCATTGCGCTCGCGAAGCACCCTATGCCTGAGGAAATCTGGGCTGAATTTGCGGCGGTCAGGCCAAGTACGGAAGATCCGGAGGTGGATCGGTACCTGTAGGGCACTGACGCCCGTACATCCGGTCCTGCTACAGTTCGAGCTCAAACATGGGGATCGCACATGTTCGAAATTCGGCGATATCTTCCGGACGATTCACCGTATCTCATGCAGTTGCATCTCGCCCCTATGCTCCATACAGGCGCATATCACGGGCCGGGTCCCTGGGACGATGATCTCCAGGATGTCCCGGTTGCATACCTCAACTCGGGCGGGGAGTTCTTGATCGGTGTTCTTGATGGAGTGGCGGTGGCGATGGGCGCTGTTCGCCGGCTAACCGACACCCAGGGTGAGATCAAACGGATGCGAGTACTTCCAGAGTTCCAGGGCCGCGGCTATGGGCGCGCCATTCTCGCGGCCCTGGAACAGTTTGCTGTCGCGGCGGGCATGACCACGCTGATCCTGGAGACGGGAGCGGTTCTCGTTGGCGCGCAGCAACTGTATCTGAGCAATGGCTGGGTTGAGACTCAACGAGGTACGGTGGAGGGCCTACCCTGCATTTACTTCGAAAAGCAGCTGACCTCCACTGTGGATGGAGGTCAGGGGACGGCCGGCTGAACTAGCCTGGCGTCGATCGGCTCGGAGCTTCAAGGCTTAGCGGGCTCGCGAAGTGCCGTTGCCTCGAGACTGTGCGTTGAAAATGCGTACCAGCTCGCTGATTTGGCGTGTCGCCTCCTCGCTGCTCATATCGCTGCTGACCATGGCTGATCGCCCGAGCGCGCTTTGCAGCTTATGCAGCTTGTCGATTTGCTGCTGGGTTGCGAGTCCGGAGTCAGATTCCCGGCTGTCTTCGGCCGGCGCCTCCGCGACCCGGTGCATCACCGGCTCTTCCCGCGCTGGAGCCGCGGCACGAGGCGCGGAATTCATAGCCCGAGACGGCTGCCGATAAGAGACTTGCGGACGAGTTTCGCTCGAATCCTCCTCGACGTCGCCAAGCTCCTCGAACGCGGTGACGCCCACGTTGATTGCGTCTCGCAGGGCTCGCGCTTTCGCTCTCGTCTCTGCCATGCGAATAGTGTGCATGGCAATCATGCGGCCAACGTTGTCGGGGCTGGCGTCCCCAATGCCCGTGAACGTTCCTTTTTCGGTCTCAACCTCGGCATGGCAGATTGCCATGTTGCCGTTTTCGGGGTTTGGCGCCTGCAACAACGTGGTGGAGATGCGCTTGAGACCTTCGTGATGCGCCTGGTCCAGCAGGCCGGCATACAGCACGAAGTCCTTCCCCTGGCGGTTGACGATGAATTCTTTCTTCACTGCTCCGACCCCCATCGGTACTTAGAATCTATGTTCTAATTATCGCCTAAATGACCCTACCAGTCAACCCTGGACGCGGTCTACTTTCGTCCGAGTCGGGGCTCGGGCAGCACGGTGATCGCGAGGTCGTGCGTGGGACGTGACCGGCAGGCGAGCCGTACTCCACGTGCGAGATCGGCGCGATCTATATGCTGCCGCTCGACATATGTGGGCTCTCTGGCTGGGAGCGGGAAAAGCACGCGGCACAGGCCGCACGTGCCTTTACCGCCGCAGGTAGTGGGAATGCCGATATTAGAACGCTTCGCCGCTTCAAAAACGCTCTCGCCGGGTTCAAGCTGTAGCCAGACGTTTGCGGGAAGCAAATGAACGCGCCCGGGCGCAGGCGGCCGCGGATCCCCGAAGAATTCGAGATCGAGCGTAATCTTTTTTCGCGGCTGCTCGTCATTCACGACGCGTGCCAGTCAATGTATGAGTGTTGGTCATACCTCAATCATACGCTTGTCCGAGTCTGACGGCGCAGAATATGTGCGACTCGAATGTGCGACCGGCCGGCGTTCCAACTAAATACGACATGCCCGCATCGTGTAATTTCGCCGCGCTCCTAGCGATGTTATCGGCGCTTTCGCGGACGTGCCGACTTACTGCCCTTCGCAGGTGCAGGCTGGTGTCTTGGCTCGGACGTGCCGCGCGGCGGACGAGCAGGCGCCGCTGCCGGTGCGGTGGCCACGGCCTCGGTTTCGGCCGGCTCTACCTCAGGCGTCACAGTCCGCACAGACCCTGGCCTCGGCGTCCGTCCACGTTGTGGGACAGGCTCGACGACTGGGGCGTCGGGCTCGATGTCGGGCCGAGATAGTCGCCATAGGCCAACTCCTGCTCCGGCAGACCAGGCGATGAGCACGGGCAACCCGAGCCCAGCCAGCACACAGGCGGCGATAGATGACCATCCTGCCACACTGCCCCGGCCGTTGATGCGGATCAAGGTAGCGCCTACCAGGCCAAGCCATATCGCGACTCCCAGGAGTCCGATTCGCTCCAATCCAACATCTCGGTAGTAGCCGTTACTGTACGCGTGCAGCACTGTATGGATCTGCGCCGGTGTGTGCGCGTTGACAAGCTGCTGCGCATAGTTACCCAGGTCGATGTAGCCAAGAATCACGGCAACGGCGGACAGCATCAGGCTGACCAGCCCGACGAGAAAAGTAATGCGAGGCACCAGGAGCCCAGGGCGAGCCAACACGGTTCGAAGGGCGGCCGCTACAACGCCAAGTAGCACAAATCCAGCGAGAGCCATCACGGCCGCGACCCCGAAGACGGATTGATGCTGGTGCACGAAGATCAGAAAAATCCGATCTGCCTGCTCCGAAGTCTGGGTTGCCTTTGTCGACGGAAGGGGCTGCCGGCTGAGATAGACCTGAGTGGCAACAATCAAAGCCACGTACAGAAAGCCACAGATTGCCCCGACTCGCATCAGTTGCCGAGCCTGCACGATGTGCGCTCCTTCCGGCTTTGGTTTCGCATCCGCGCCTACAACGTACCGCATTCGTGGTTTCCAGCGCGGTTGTGCGTTTGGCCTGTCCCGCATACTATCCTGCAGGACATTTTTGCATGGATGCCGTCGTCGGCCGCTCCATGCTCAGGCGCATGAATTGCGCAGCGCAATGCAGGCATTTGGAGAGCACTTGCCGGGTACCAAGATGAGGAATGATGGCCCGTTCAGCCGCGGCGCGGGATCTGGCGCTTTGCCCACATTTGCCCATATCAGGAGGCAGCGTGAGCTATTTGACGCTGGTAGCAGGTAGTAACAGCTATGCTATACTTCCCTGCGACCCGCCTGGGTAGGTAGTGCCCGCCGCGGGAAGGGAGGGTATGTGCGACGCGTCGTAGTCACGGGAATGGGAGTTATTAGTCCGCTGGGTATTGGCGTGGACGCCACCTGGAACGGGCTAATCGAGGGCCGGAGTGGAATTCGGCCGATCACGTTTTTCGATCCTTCGCTGTTGCGCAGCCGCATTGCGGGCGAAGTCGAGGGCTTTGATCCAACTGCGTTCGACATCGATTTTAAGCTTGCCAAGCGCTGTGACCGTTTCACGCAATTCGCTTTAGCGACGAGTCACGAAGCGCTGGCACAGGCACAATTGTCGATCGAGCCTTCGTTCAGCGAACGCGTGGGCGTGATAATCGGCTCCGGCATCGGCGGGCTGAATACGCTGATGGATCAGTTCACGGTACTCTTTCAAAAGGGGCCGGAACGTATCAGTCCATTCTTCGTAACCATGCTTATTACTGACCTAGCGGCCGGCCAGATCTCGATCAAGTATGGTCTTAAGGGACCAAACTTTGCCATCAGCTCGGCCTGCTCGACCGGCGCCCATGCAATCGGTGAATCGGTTGAGATAATCCGTCGCGGCGATGCCGACGTGATGCTCGCCGGTGGCTCGGAGGCGCCGATCGTGCTTATCGCTATGGCCGCATTTGCCAATATGCGCGCGCTCTCCACACGAAACGACGAGCCGGCAAAAGCCTCGCGGCCATTTGATGCTCAGCGCGACGGGTTCGTGTTGTCCGAGGGCGCCTCGACGTTCGTACTCGAAGCTGAGGAGTTTGCGCTGGCTCGCAATGCGCCAATTCTGGCTGAGGTAGTCGGTTACGCGGCGACGGCGGATGCGCACCATGTGACGGATCCCTCACCGGATGGTGAAGGCGCCGCGCGCGCGATGACGCTTGCAATCCAGCGAGCTGGCGTGTGCCCCGAAGATATCCAATACATTAATGCTCACGGCACATCGACGTTTGCGGGCGATCGCGCCGAGACTGCCGCGATCAAGCGGGTCTTGGGTGATGCGGCATATCGCGTGCCTATCAGCTCGACAAAGGGCGCTACGGGCCACATGCTGGGCGCTGGAGGCACGGTCGAAGCGGCTTTCTGCATCAAGGCAATGCACAGTGGTATCGTGCCGCCGACTATCAACTACGAATTCCCAGATCCCGAATGCGATCTGGATTACGTGCCTAACGTCGCTCGGCGTACGGGTCCGCTTGATATAACGATGAGTAATTCCTTCGGGTTTGGCGGGCACAACGTCAGCTTGGTGCTTCGCCGGTACCAACCCAATCGATGAACGAACAGACAGCGGACGCCCAGCCTGCGCTGGTGCGTCTGGTTGCTGATTTGCTGGCACAGCTCGCCGGAACGATTGTTACCGAGTGCGAGTTTCGTGCCGGGGACCACCACGTGTTGCTGCGGCGCTCACTCGCATCTGTTGCGATCGCACGTGGCCCCTCCGTGCCCGAGGAAGAGGCGCTGCCGGTTAGTTGGCAGCCAATCTTGTCACCGCTTACAGGTATTTTTTTCCTCACGGAGTCGCCGCAGAGTCCGCCGTTCGTGACCGTGGGATCGACTATTACTCAGCGACAGGTTGTCGGGCTGATCGAGAGTATGAAGATGTATAACCCCGTGGAGACTGAGGTGGCAGGTACGGTGCGAGCCATTCTTGTCCAAGCCAGTGCGGTCGTTGAAAAGGGCCAGGTCCTGATGTACGTCGAGCCGGACGGAGATCCAGGATGAGCTATCGTTCCACTCTGCTCGGCTGCGGGAAGTATGCACCGAAGCGAGTGATGACGAATGATGAAATCGCGCTAGCTGTCGATACTTCAGACGAATGGATTTTCACCCGAACCGGCATTCGCCGCCGCCATATCGCGGCGCCGGAAGAAACGACCACGTCGCTGGCTATAGAAGCGGCCCGCGACGCTCTTGCGTCGGCGAGTATCAATGGCGGAGAGATAGACCTGACGATCGTTGCCACGTCGACGCCGGACTATGGATTTCCGGCTAGCGCATGTCTTGTGCAAGATGCGGTGGGTGCGCATGGCGGCGCCTTCGACCTTGAGGCGGCGTGCTCGGGCTTCGTCTACGCGCTTGCGCTGGCGGACAGCATGATCCGCATCGGCAGTGTGCGAAACGCACTTATTATCGGTAGCGAGCTCTATTCGAGGGTCCTAAACTGGCAGGATCGGAGCACTTGTATCTTGTTCGGAGATGGTGCGGGCGCCGTCGTGTTGTCGCGCGCTGCCCAGCCCGGTCCGCTACCGCGTTTCACCCTGGGGTCCGATGGCTCCGGCGGACCGTTGCTGACGATGTACAACGGCGGCGTCCCTGAGCCGAGCAACGCCACGCCCGGCGGTGTGCGCATGAACGGCCCGGAGACCTTCAAGTTTGGCGTTCGCATACTCGTCGATGTGACCGAACAGGTGTTACGTGACGAGGGGCTCAGCACCTGCGATGTGGACTGGCTGGTGCCGCACCAGGCCAATCAGCGAATCATTACCGCTGCTACGAAGCGCCTGGGATTTGCCGATGAGCGTGTCCTGAGCAACATTGAGGAATACGGCAATACCTCCGCCGCGAGCATCCCGCTAGCGCTTGCGGAATGCGTTGAGCGTGGCGAGGTGCTGCCAGGGCATCGCGTGCTCACCGTCGGATTTGGGGCGGGCCTGACCTGGGCCGGTGGCCTGCTGACCTGGCGCACCTGACCGCTACGCCACCTCGCGCTCAGCCTCGTCATGACGTCCGCAGTCGTTCCTCAAGGCCGCGGCACCGCGCAGTTGTCCCGGGACGCAAAAAAGCTGTCCGATAGACGCCGGACAGCTTTTAAAGGAGAAAGTGCGGAGAGGGAGGGATTCGAACCCTCGGTAGGATTTCTCCTACAGCGGTTTAGCAAACCGCCGCACTAGGCCACTATGCGACCTCTCCGTGCAACAAATGAACGCGGCATCGGCGGAGGGAGAGGGATTCGAACCCCCGGTGCTTGCGCACAGCTGTTTTCAAGACAGCTACCATAAACCACTCGGACATCCCTCCGGAAACGCGGACGTCTCCGTGCCAGACAATGGTATCGGACTGCCCAGGTGGTGTCAACGTTCTTGCACGTTCTGGACATGCTTCTCCGCGATAGCACATAATAGGTCCATGGGTCAACAAAATATGGGTATCTGCATATGAGCGCTGGTCCGCGCCATCGCGGAGCGCCAATACGCAGTATCTCGGCGGTGTTGCCCGCTTACAACGAAGCCGGAAACCTCGCTCAGGTGGTTGAGGCTACCCTTGATGCCCTGCATGACGTGGTCCCCTCGTACGAGTTGATTATCGTCGACGACGGGAGCACGGACGGCACCAGGCGAATTGCCGAGGACCTTTCGGCCACGCACACCGCCGTTAAAGTCGTTCACAATGCCAAGAACCAAGGTTACGGGAGCGCATGGCGAAGTGGCATAGCCGAGGCGTCAAAGCAGTACACATTCTTCATGGACACGGACCGGCAGTTCAATCCAACCGAACTCGATCGGCTCGTACAATGGGACGACCGGTACGACATAGTTGCCGGCTATCGTATTCGGCGTAATGATCCATTCGCACGCCGAGTTTTGGGAGTCTGTTTTACGTTACTGATTCGCTTGATGTTTGGTCTGAAGCTCAAGGATATCGACTGCGGCTTCAAGCTGATGCGTACGAGCCTCTTGAAGAGCATGGACTTAGAGGCACGCGGCGCCCTGATCAACACGGAGATTCAGTACCGGGCCAAGCAGCGCGGCGCATCGATACGCGAGGTAGGCATTCACCATTTTCCGCGGCGCAGTGGTGAGCAATCGGGCGCCAGCTTTCGCGTCATCCTGCGAGCAATGCGCGAGATTTTTGCTCTTCGGCGCCGCTTCACGAAGGAACATCGGTTGGCAAAGGCGAAGGCTCGAGCAGAGGTTGAAGCGCACCATGACTTACCCGCCGTTAATGCCGTACAGGATGGTCCGGTCGAATCCCCTCCACAAGAGCCTCCGCCTGCTACCGGCTAGGCGGCTTGATCTGGCAGGCTTACCGAGTCCCGGCCCCGGAGAGGTATCTCCTGTAGGAACAGGGCCGCAATAAACGCCAGGCCCGAAATGGCCAGGCCAACCAGGAACACGTCGTGCAGCGACGATGCGAGTGCGGCGCGTGTGGCGGCCGTGAACGCTTGGAGAAGCGCATGCCCGTCTGGCAGATGGGCGAATTCCGCTTTTAGTCTTGCGTACGTCTCGCTCGAGAGGAGCACCTGCGGGTTGCTGAACTGGTTCATAACGCTCTGCGGAATCGCGGCTCGTGCCGCCGGCGCCATGTGGCTCCGAAGCGCACTCGAAAAATTGCCGGTCAGGAAGCTTCCCATTACCGCGATACCGATGGTGCCTCCGATTGATCGGAAGAACGTAAGGGCGCTGGTAACCTGGCCCAGCTTGTCCCTGGAGAAGGCATTCTGCACTACGACTGTGTAGAGGGACATGCCAAGCCCCAAACCGAGTCCCAAGACAACCATGCCTATCGCAACGTCGGTCGTTGTGGAATTGATGGTAAGCCGTGCCATTATGACGGTGCCGGCCATCATGATGAGCAGGCCGGCGAGCGCGATGTTGCGATAGCGACCCAAACGTGACATAAGCTGGCCGGAAATGACGCTGCCGGCGATCGCCGTGACCATCAGTGGCGTCAGCACGGCGCCTGAACCGGTAGCCGAAGCGCCAATTACGCCCTGAACGAACAGCGGGATGTAGGAAATTGCGCCAAACATGCCCGCGCCAATCAGGAACGTAATGAGCACCGAGTCGGCGAAGATCGGATTCCGGAAGAGCCGCGGGTCGAGAATCGGCTGCTCGGCCGTCATCTCATACCTCGCGAAGACCCAGCCTATTGCCACGGCGACCGCCAGAAGTCCGATAATCTGTACTGAGCCCCAAGGGTAGGTGCTACCCGCCCAGGTGAAGGCAAGAAGCAGTGGGACTGCCGAGCAGACGAGTAAAACGGCCCCAAGCCAGTCGACTTTGCTCGATGTGTTCGATTGCCGCATTGGCGGCATCAAGACTGCGAGAACGCCGATGGTGATGATGCCGATGGGGACATTGATATAAAAAACCCATCGCCAACCGGGGCCATCGGTTATCCAGCCGCCAAGGGCAGGGCCAATGATCGCCGAGAGTCCCCATACCGCGCCGGTGAGGCCCTGGATTTTACCGCGCTCTCGCGGCGGAAACAGGTCGCCGACGATCGCAAATGCGATCGGCATGGTCGCCCCTGCCCCCAACCCCTGCAGTCCCCGGAATAGTATCAGCTGGTTCATCGACTGCGAAGCGCCTGAGAGTATCGAGCCGAGCAGAAAGACGATGTTACCGAACAGGAACACGCGTTTTCGGCCGATGATGTCCGACAGCTTCCCGTAGATCGGCACGGTTACCGTGGAGGCCAGCATGTAGGCGGTAGCAACCCATGCATAGCGGTCGAAGCCCTGGAGCGATGCGATTACCTTCGGCATCGCGGTCGAGACGACGGTTTGGTCGAGCGATGCGACAAGCAGGGCGAGAAGAACGCCGGACATGATAGGCCAGACATTCCTGGTTTCTTGCTGCGTCATGACTTCTGCAGGTGCTACAGCGCTCATCGTGCTGCTTCCTTATCTGCCGGCCGCACGAGCAGGCCGCGGAAGACCAGGCGGATACTTGCGCTGATAATGTCAGCCCTTTCGCCAGGGAGATGTCCAACAAGGTTCGAAGAGGTTAGGGAGCGTATCACGGCAAAAAGCGCGACCACGGCAACCATAGAATCGACCGTTTCATCGAATTCGCCGGCAGCCTTGCCCTGATCGATCAGTCTGGCCATTGCCTGAAGCAGGCCAGAGACCCGGTGGTTCATACTCTGTCCGCGACGCAGACCCTCGAGTAGCTCGCGAGCGTCCGACCCTTCAAACATGCGCGTCCAGCCGATATGGCCATCGATGATCCGGTGCATAACTGCCTCGATGCGCTCGCTGGCCGGCTCCTCGGTTCGGCCGGCCATCTCGTCGATGTTGCTGGTCAGCTGTTCCAAACCCCGCTCGACGATCGCTCCGACCAGATCCTCTTTCCTTGGGAAATGAAGATAGATTGTGCCCTTGCCGATGCCGACGCGCTCAGCTAGCTGCTCCATGACCAAGTTTTGATAGCCGTGCTCGCTGAGCAGACGCTCCGCTTCAGAGAGAATCAGCTCTTCACGTTCCTTGCGCTGTCGAACTCGTAACGTTGGTTGTGTTGGCGAAGCGTTCATTCAAACTCCAAAAATCGCCGCACGGGTCGCTCGATGACCATGCATTCGATATATGACTGTACGGTCATATCCTATCGCATTGGTCATAGCTGTGCAAGCGCACAGTGCGGCGCCCTCGGCCGATGCGGGTATGGCGAAGCTTTAACAATTCGGGCCAAGCGAATACGCTGGACTACGCTTCGCATTTACGTGTCCTTGGGGGAGGAATGGCAGGGCCGATTCAACCAGGAAGCGTCGGCCAGGCTGAGCCGCCATCAATTGACAAGCGTCGCCCCTGGAACGCGCTGCAGGCTACATCAGGGGCGCTGGTGACGACGAGACAGGTGATGCCGACCGGTCTTGCGGTGGCACCGCCGCGTGCGTCAGTCGTCGTCTCGTGCGCTAGCTCGCGCCGCCGGCCGCTCCTTGCGTCCGGTGGGCATCACCGAGCGCAGCGCATCGCGTAGAGAGCTGACGCCAATGACCTCAATACCGGACGGCAATTTACCGCGCAGTGTCTTTTGATTGGCGGCGGGCATCATACACTTGGTGAAGCCGAGCTTTGCAGCTTCGGCTAGGCGATCGGCTGCTCTGGAGATACCCCGCACCTCACCGGAGAGGCCGAGCTCGCCGAAGGCGACCATATCCTCCGCAACCATGGTATCGGCGTAGCTCGAGACAATCGCCAGGGCCAGCGGCAGGTCGGCTGCCGGCTCGCCAAGGCGCAGCCCTCCCACCACGTTGCAATACACATCGTATGTATGCAGGGGCAAGCCGGCGCGCTTCCCGAGGACCGCAAGTAAAATATGCAGGCGATTCAGGTCGAGGCCGGTACAGGTCCGCCGTGGCAGGGTAAAGGTTGTAGCGCTAACAAGTGCCTGAATTTCGGCCAAGAGAGGCCGTGTCCCTTCGAGGGTGGCAACCACGGCCGAGCCCGGGCTTTGCTCGCCACGTTCGGCGAGGAATACCTCGGAAGGGTTATTGACCTCGACCATCCCATCATCGCGCATCTCAAAGACACCCACCTCGTTGGTGGAGCCGAAGCGGTTTTTAACGCTGCGAAGCAGACGGTATGCGTGAAAGCGCTCGCCTTCCAGATAGAGCACGGTGTCTACGATATGTTCGAGCACGCGGGGACCCGCGATAGCGCCTTCCTTTGTCACATGGCCCACGATAACTACCGGGATTTGGCTCGACTTTGCCGCGTGCATCAGGCGCACGGTGCTCTCGCGAACCTGGGAGACGCTCCCCGCGGCGGACTCGATGTCCCCGACTTGCATGGTCTGAATGGAGTCCACAACCACGAGACTTGGCTGCAACTCGTGCATGGTGCCGAGGATTGTATCGATGTCCACTTCCGCCAGTAAGTAGAGATCGTCCGGCACGACACCTAGCCGGTCCGCCCGAAGCTTGACCTGCTCAGCCGACTCTTCGCCCGTGACGTAGAGCACGCGCTTGTCGGCCGCCAGTTGGGTACACAGCTGGAGCAGGAGCGTAGACTTGCCGATACCCGGATCGCCGCCAATCAGAATAAGCGAGCCAGGCACGATACCGCCACCCAGCACTCGATCGAGCTCTGTGATCGGCACCCTCATGCGCGACCAGTTGTCGGTGGCAATTCTGGCCAACCGGACGGGCCGAGATGCCAGGCCAGGGCGCGCACTCTGGGACGCGGCCGTTGGTGCTGCTTCCTGCAGCGTCTCGACAAGTGAGTTCCAGGCATTACAGTTTGGACACCGCCCATATTGCATGGGGAACTGGCTTGCGCATTGCTGGCATACATACGATGTTCGGCGCTTAGCCATGCTGTGCGTGATCCTTTTTAGCTGGCGTTCTCACGGACAATGTGCCGTATCAGCACGCCTAGTTACTCGCGGTTTGCGTGGCGGCGGTCGCACATACAAGGAGAGGGCTCCCAGGAGTCGTAACCCCTGAGAGCCCTCTCGTTTGGATGCACGTTGGGCTTACGACTCGGACTCGGCGAGTACCGCCTCGTCTTCGGATTTCGGTTCTTTCGGTGTCGCCATCAAGACAAGCTCGCCATTCTCTACATCGGCGGTCACGTTGTCGCCGGTGTGGAACTTGCCCTGTAGCAAGCCCTCGGCAAGCGGATCCTCGATGAAGTTCTGGATTGCTCGGCGAAGCGGGCGAGCACCATTTAATGCGTCGTAACCCTTTTCGACCAGGAAGTCCTTGGCCGGGTCGGTCGCATCGAGAGTCATCTCCTGCTCAATCAGCTGGGCGCGTACGCGTCGCAGCATGAGCTCGACAATCTCGCGAATCTGATCCACGCGAAGCGCATGGAACACGATAGTCGCATCGATACGATTGAGGAACTCCGGCTTGAAGGTCTGGCGCAACTCGTTCGTGATCTTTCGGATCATTTCGTCGTGATTGCGCTCTTCCTTCGCCTTGACATCCTCATCGCTGCGTGACGTTCGGAAGCCCAACGCGGCCTCGCGATTCAGCAGATTGGCGCCGACGTTCGACGTCATGATGATGATGGTGTTACGGAAGTCAACAGACCGGCCCTTGGCATCTGTAAGCTTCCCGTCCTCGAGAATCTGCAACAGGATGTTGAAGACCTCGGGATGGGCCTTCTCAACTTCGTCAAGAAGCACCACAGAGTACGACTTCCTGCGCACGGCTTCGGTGAGCTGACCGCCCTCCTCGTAGCCGACATAGCCGGGAGGCGCACCCACCAACCGAGCCACCGCGTGGCGTTCCATGAACTCGGACATGTCGATCTTGATGAGCATGTCCTCGCTGCCGAACATGAATTCGGCCAGGGCTTTTGCCAGCTCGGTCTTGCCGACACCGGTGGGCCCAAGGAAGATAAAGCTACCAATCGGTCGCTTCGGATCCTTCAGACCGGTTCTGGCTCGGCGCACCGCCTTGGAAATGGTGCCGATAGCCTCTTCCTGGCCGATTACTCGGCCATGGAGTGCAGACTCCATCTGCAGGAGGCGCTCGGACTCTTCCTGAGCGATACGGCGGACAGGGATACCAGTCCACATGGACACGACCTCGGCGATGTCTTCCTCGCCGACTACCAGATGCTTCTCTGGTGTCTGGTCCTTGTCCTTATCTTGCCAGCTCGACTGGAGATTGGCGATCTTGTCGCGAAGTTGCTTCTCGCGGTCACGCAGATCCGCGGCAAATTCGTACTGCTGAAGCTTGATTGCCTGCTCTTTGTCCGTCTGGACCTGTTCGATGTTCTGAAGCGCTTCTTTGAGCGAGAAGGGCTGGCCGGCTCGCTGTAGTCGCACTCGTGCCGACGCTTCGTCCATCAGGTCGATAGCCTTGTCGGGCATGAACCGATCGGGGATGTAGCGTTCCGCCATTTCGGCCGCGGCGCGCAGTGCGTCATCGCTGATCTGCAGATGATGGTGCGCTTCGTACCGCGGTCGAAGTCCGTGGAGAATCCGGATCGTCTCGTCGACGCTCGATTCATTGACGGTGATCATCTGGAAGCGTCGCTCAAGTGCGGCATCCCGCTCGATGTACTTGCGGTACTCGTCGAGCGTGGTTGCCCCGATGCACTGGAGATCGCCGCGTGCGAGCGCCGGCTTCAGGATGTTCGCTGCATCCACCGCGCCCTCCGCCGCACCTGCCCCGACGATAGTGTGCAGCTCGTCGATGAACAAGATGCAGTCACCCGCGGTCTTGATCTCTTCGATGATTTTCTTGAGACGCTCTTCGAATTCACCACGATACTTGGTGCCGGCGACCAGTGACCCGATGTCCAGCGTCAGCAGACGCTTCCCGGCCAATGTGTCAGGCACCTCGCCGTTGACGATTCGCTGCGCCAGTCCATCGACGATGGCTGTCTTGCCCACGCCGGGTTCGCCAACCAGGGCCGCGTTGTTCTTGAGACGCCGGCTTAAAATCTGAATGACACGCTCGATCTCAGTTGCACGGCCAATCACAGGGTCCACCTTGCCGGCGCGTGCTTGGGCTGTCATGTCCAGCCCCAGCTGATCGATCGTCGGAGTCTTGCTCCCGTGCTTCTGCTCATGATGCGCGCTCGAGCTGCTTTGCGACAGGACCTGAATCGTCTGAGTGCGGACCTTTTCCAGGTTCACGCCCAGCGACTCAAGAACGCCTGCGGCAATGCCCTCGCCCTCGCGCACCAAACCTAGCAGTAGGTGCTCGGTGCCAATGTAATGGTGGCCAAGGCGCCGCGCTTCGTCCACGGCGAGCTCGATCACCTTCTTTGCCCGCGGTGTAAGGCCAAT
>JAQBPC010000079.1 GCA_028287725.1 Chloroflexota bacterium
GGGCCATCGGCCGCGAGCAGGGGCAGCGCCAGCACGGAGCGGATACCGAACAGCCGGATCAAATGCGATCGCACCTGATCGTGGGTTGGGGCATCCTCGACCACAATTGGCCGGCCGCGATCGGCGACGTCGAACAGGATGGAGGGTTCGGGCCGCTCTACGCGCTGGCGGCGCCAAAGTTCTTCGTCTGCCGAGGCGGCCGCGCCATACCACGCTGAACCGTCGTCTTCAAACAGTGCGATCAAGCAGATCGAGGTGTCCACCACGCGGAGCATATTCCGCGCCACGTGACGGAGGGTCTGTTCCAGATCGATGGTAGACGCGATCGCGCGGCTGACTTCCGCCACGATCTCAAGCTGCTCGGCACGCTTCTCGGCATCTTCGTAGAGTCGAGCCGTCTCCACGGCGACCGCGATTTGAGCGGCCGCTGCGTTCAGCGCTTCAATCTGAAGCCGGTCGATCTGGCGCTTCTTGGAGATGTGATAGCCGGCCTCAAGCACGCCGGTAGCCAGCCCGCCCATGCTAGAGTCGGAGCCGAACGGCACGAATACACGGATAAGGTCGGCGTGGCCGGAGGCATCGAAGAGGTCGCCCTGCAGCTGAAAATCACGCAGCGGGGCCGCTGGACGCGTCCCGGAGCCATTCTCCCCGCCCGGCATGTTGCCGGCCGCGGCTCGCAGTACGACGGCGCGTACCGTCTCCGTCGGTTCGCCGGCGCCCCTGGCCACCGGTACCATGAGCCGGTCGAGCTGGCCATCAGGGTAACCAACCACGAAATCATGCTCGCGGCCATCGGCAAGGGAGGCAATGATCACGGTGCGTTGCTGACGCGCCACGAAACTCAGCACATCCTTGCTGTCGATCCGGCGCTCCCCTTGCAAGACCCATCGCGGGATGCGGGGCGAGCGATGGCCGTTGGCCCCCACCGAGGTGCCGTCACCGGCGGTTACCTGGGAAGCCGGCACCGAATCGATAGCTTCCTCGCCCGTAGCGCCGGCGCTCTGACGCACACTGAGCTCCCCGTGTACGGTAACGCCGAGCATGTAGATGGTTGCGAACTGGAAATCGAATTCGGGGATCGCGGGGTCGGTGAGCTGCGAGACCACCGCTTCAAGCACGTGTGCCTGTGAGGCGCCTGGCCGCAGCAACGCTTTGCCAAGGGCACTGAGCGCGCTGAAGGTTCGGTTGGTCTCCTCCATGGCATCGACCAGGTGATGATTTTCCAGCGCACCGGCAATCAGATCGGCCGCCGCCCGCAGCAGCAGGTGCACGGCAGATGGCTTCCTGGTCAGAGCCAGGGCATCGCGCCCGGCCACGACAAGCGCGCCGAGCATGCGGTCGTGCGCGCGTAGTGGCAGCACGGCTAACTCGAACAACTCCGCGCCCTGCAGCTGCTCGCGATAGGCGGCATCGGCGGCGAGGTCTATCGACTCGGCGCCACGGGGCATGGCGACAGAGGCCGCAAACGCGGCGGTGATCCCTTGGACCGCTACCAGATCAAGTCGCCGGCCCTGGCCATCCACCGCGTAGACGGCTGCGGCGTCCGTACCGGTGGCCTTAAGCACAGATGCGAGCGTCCGCTCGATCTGACCGCGGAAACTCGCTCCGCTGCCTGCCTCGGTGTCCGGAACGATGGCCGAGAGTTGGCCAACCAGCTCGATCGTGGCGCGGAAGGCGGCGAGATCGTCAGCCTTCCGGGCCTGCTCAATGGCGATAGCAGCCCGTGCCGCTTCTGCTTCGAGCTCCGCGAGGCGCGACTCATCGGGGAAGCCGGGCTGGCTGTTCTTCGCCACGTAGTCCAGGAAGAGCAGGGCGACGAGCTCCTCGCCTGCCAGGAGCGGCAGGCCGACCACGGAGCGGATCTTGTTTCGGCGGATGAAGCTGCTGTCAAGCTGGCGGGGCGTATCGCCGGCCAGCAACGGCCGGCGCATCACGCTCAGCCAGACATTTGGCCCATACTGCGTGGGCAGCAGCTCTTCAGGCGCCTTCCCCTGTTCCAGGTCCTGGTGGTAGCGGCGCAGCTGGTCTGCCATGTCCGGCAGCGACTGCAGCAAACCCTCATCGCTGATGCCAATGGCGACCGGCGCATAAAAGGTCTCGGTAGCGGAATCAAACGGATACAGCGCGATGATATCCGCGCCGCTGAGCGTTTGCATGCGCGCGACAACCTCGCGCAGCACGCCTACCAGGTCACCGGCATTCTCCCCATACAACGATGGCACAATGTCCTCCTCAGGGGACCCATGGGGTCGATACGCGGTCCCGTGCTAGATATACCGCAGCGCTGTCGGGGTGACAGACCCACCGGCAAGGCGCATTGGTGCCTATGTGAAATACTACTATTTATGTAATTATGGCTCCCGGTGGATACTAGCACGCGCTTAGCGCAGGTGGCAACGTATAAGCCTCCTGCGCTAAGCATCCTCCGGTCAATCGTTGCAGGGTATGGGGCGCAACCGCCTGCACCCGCGCGACGCATCCATCTCCGCCGCTTACTCCGTCTGCAACACCGCCACCACGCCGGTGCGAGCCGCCCACAGTGCCGGTAGCCAGGCGCCGAGAGACGCGACCACCACGCCACTAAGCGCCAGTAACGGCAGCGCCGCATGGTCGATCAGGTCGAAGAAGTAGGGTGGGATGGCGGTCCCCGTGGCAACCTGACCCATGAACGTGAGAATCTGCCGGTGCAGCTCCTGGCCTACAGGGATGCCCAGGCCACCGGCCACCAGCCCCAGTACGGCGACGGAGGCAACCACCATCGTCACGACCTGGCGAGGCGCCATGCCCACCGCTTTCAGGATCGCCACGTCGCGCACCTTCTC
>JAQBPC010000105.1 GCA_028287725.1 Chloroflexota bacterium
GGGTACGGATACGGCGGCTGGCCACTGGATGCGGAAGGCCAGTTGTTGCACGACATGCTCGCGTACTGCCGATCCCTGATTCCCGATCAGTTCCCGATGCACGCCCTCGGGGTTGGCCATCCCGGGAGTATCGTGGCCTGCACCGAGCTCGGCTACCAGATATTCGATAGCGCCTTGCCGACTCGTGACGCGCGGAATGGACGGCTCTATGCCTACACGTCGGATCCCCGGTCGGCGGACTTTTCGTTACGCGGCGACTGGTATCGGACCCTCTATATCCACGACAAGAAGCACATCAAGACCGCATTACCGATCTCGCCGGGTTGCGACTGCCATACCTGCGCGAGCTACACGGTTGGCTATCTCCACCACCTCCATAAGTGCAATGACACCCTATTTTTCCGCCTTGCCACGATCCACAATCTGCGCTTTATGAGTACGCTGGTCGACCTCCTTCGACAACATGACCGAGCCTGAAGGCGGCGCGATCGACCAGGTGGTCGCGGCAGTGAGCCACAGCGCCAAGTACCGGCGCGTGAGCCTCGACCTCATTCGCGCCATTGCGGAACAGGAACTTGCCGCCCACCGCAAAGAAAAGGACGCGGTAAAGGCGGTGAAGAACCGCCTGCACCAGGTATGTGGGGCGTTCTTCATCGGCGAGCCGCGTTACGCGACATGGCTACAGGCGATAGAGCATGCCGTGCAACAGGGTGAACCCGTTGCATTGCGGGCAGCGTGCGGCGAAGCAATGCTCAAACATACCTCGACCCGCGAGCGCCTCCCCATCATCGAGCGCTTCTATGGCGAGTTGGTAGAGGGCCTGGCGCCGGACAGCCACATCCTGGATATCGGCTGTGGTCTCAATCCCCTGGCAATACCTTGGATGCGACTACCCGAGCGTGTGTCCTATACCTGCTACGACATTGACGCCGGCTTGATCGACTTCCTCAACGCCTACTTCGCCGCGATGGGTATATCCGGACATGCGGAGCTGCGCAACGTTGTGACGGATCCTCCCCACGCGCCTGCCAGTCTTGCACTCGTGCTCAAAGTACTTCCCACCCTCGATCAGATCCAACGCGATGCCGGCGCCGCGCTGCTGCGCGGGCTAGCTGCTCCCCGAATGTTGGTGTCGTTCCCCGCTCATAGTCTGGGAGGCGTGCAGAAGGGCATGGCCGCCACCTATTCGGCACGATTTCTGGCATTGGCAGATTCCGAGCGTTGGCAGGTTCGCCAGATTACGTTCGCGAGCGAAATCGCTTTTCTGGTAACTCGCTAGCTCCCACACGACGCAAGCTGGGCGGCCAATCAGACCTGGAAACCACAACCGGCAGGTTGAGACGTGGCGGTGTGCCACCGCGGGCCCGTGTCGAGTTCTCCGATTTGCGGTAGTATCTCCTACGTGCTGCTCAACGCAACAGCACTGGAAATGAGGGCTGATGCGTTATCTGGACCGACTGCGGGCTGGCGGCTGGACCGGCGCGGCAATTTACCTGGCCATTGCGCTGGCCACGCTGGCAGTACTCGCCTATTTATTCAAAAAGACCGATCCTAACCAGTCCACGAGCGCGCTCATGGTGATGCTCATGTATGTGACCGTCGGCGGCTTCATGCTGCTCGCCTCTCGGTTGTTCATCACCAAGCGCGACGACAATCCCTAGACGTGCACGGTTAAGCGGCGCGCGGGAAGAAAGAAGCGGTCATCCGGGATCTCCAGCTCGGCAATGAGGCGGCGCGGATAGTCGATTGCACCGAGCGCGCCGGTATGATGGCCATCGCTGGCAACCGCGAACCGCGCTCCCGCCGCCAGCGCCTCGCGCACCAGGGTCTCATTTGGCGCCGTATACCGGGTACTCAGCTCCATGGCTACGCCCGTCTCCACCACGGCCGCGATCACGCGCTGACGCAACTCCGGGGTCCACAGCTCGTCCTGGCCGTCGCGAGGCAAGTCGGGAAGAAATGTCGGATGCCCCAGCATCGAGTGGATCCTGGTATGCACGCCCCGCTCGAACTGTGCCACGGCACAGGCCATGTAGTGGCGGAGCGACTCCGCCGAATTGCGATCGGGACGTACGCGCTCGCCCTGCTCGTCGACCACCATGTGCATGGAACCGACGGTATAGTCCAGGCGTTCCATGTTCTCCGGTGAAATGGCTTGTTCCTGGCCCAGATCGAGCTCGACAGCCCTGTAGATCGGGTACTTCTCCAGCGCATCGAGGTAGCTGGAGAGCGTGTCGTCGCCCTTCATGCCGAAATAGTTGGAGTAGTGGTCACTAATCCCGATCTCGAAGCCAATCTTCTGGGCGGTTGCCACCATGGTGGCTACATCGGCGCGACCATCAGAGAATGTGGTGTGCAGGTGCAAGTCGGTCCGCAAGTGGCGCGGAACATCGAGAACGGTCTCCGTCATGAAACTCTCCAGCTACGCTCATGGTGCATTTGCAATCAGTGGACCATATGGTGAGGTAACGTGCCCGCCGGAAGATGGTCCAATCGGCGAACCATTCCAATCGCGCGGGCGCCGGATCACGAAGGCGTCAAAGTGTGTAGACGGGGTCGAGCGACAGCATCAGTATACCACCGCCCTCCGGCGCCGCCGCGGGCTTCACTCGCCGCTACCGAGCGCTACGAGTGGGTACAATGGCCCTGGAGGGGGTCTGTGTGAGCATTGCTATCCGTGAGTACTCGCCATCAGATGCTGAAGCCGTTGCGAGGATGTGGAACGAGAGCGGCGTTGGCTGGCCGGATGGATGGTCGCGTGTAGCAACGTCTGATGAATACTGGCTCGACGAGCTCGATCAAGTCGACCCGCTGGCAATCTACCTTGCCGTGGAAGACGACCGGGTTGTCGCGTACTGCGAGCTGAACGAGGATAGCGAGCGCGCGGACGTCGCCTGGCTGGATCTTATCAATGTTCATCCGTCCGCGTGGAGCCGCGGCGTCGGGCGCGATCTGGTGCGCCGCGCCGTCGAGCTCGCCATCGCGCGCGGATACCGGCGCATGGACCTCTCAACCTGGTCAGGGAACTTCCGCGCCGTACCGCTCTATAAGAAATGCGGCTTTTTCTGGCGGCCCGGCACCAACGTCCGCATGGAAAACTATCTGCCGCTGTTGCACACCGTGCCGCAGTGCGCCGCATTCTTCGCCAAGCATGACTGGTACAAGAGCATGCGCCGTGCTTTGGCGGTAGCGCCCGACGACGAGCGGCGCGGGCACGTGCGCGGCTACCAGTATCGCTGGGAAGCGGACGGAGAGATGCTCGCCGTGTTTGTCGACCGCTTGGTCGATGGCGTCGCGGCGCTCGAAACCAACGATTTCGCCGTGGGCGCCTCCTTCACCACTGACGTGCTCATCGCCGGCCAGCAGGGGCTGGCCTGCTGGACACTCACAAACAAGGGAAACCAGCCACTCGACGTGGTAATTGTCGCGCGTGGCCAAGGGCTGACGGGCGGTCTCGAGCGGCGGATCACGCTTGAGGGAACGGTGCAGATTGAGCTGCCGGTACAGGCCGACACCATCGGCGACGGACCGGCTCCGTTCGTAGAAGCTGTGATAGCGATCAACAACCAATTTGTTACCCTTCGCAGCTCGATCCCCGTGCTCCCCGCCATCAGCGTCGCCACCGACCCGGACACCATTAGCCTCACACCCCGCGTGCCACAGCCCGTGCGGCTGCTGCTGACCAACAACTTGAGCCAGCCTTTGACATTGCTCGCCGGGGCGCTGCCCATGGAGCCAACGCAGGAAGGCCTTGCCTGGCTCCAACTACCACCCCCCGAGGGCCTGACCGTGGACCTGCCCGCTCAGGCGGTGCGCATGGAGCCGGGGCGCCAGGAAGCAGTCGGTTGCGTGTTAAACGCCGCATACGCCGGCTCATTCCAGACCGCGCCCGCGCTGCAGGTGGCAGATGCCGGCCGGGCCCGACCAGTCGAAGCCGAACCCATTGCCGCCTTGGGCGTGGACATGGGCACGCCCGTGGCCGGTCGTGATGGTGAGTTCGTGCGAGCGGAAAACGGTGTCTTACGCCTGTGGGCCGCGCTGAAGGGTGGCGAGGTCAGCCTGGAAGACGTGGCGACCGGTCGGCCAATACTGACGCACCAGCTGCTCCTGGGGCCGCCGTATTACCCGCGGGATCTCGACCGCCAGCCTTTCCAGATGGCGTGGGACGCCGAGGACGGCTGCCAGGTGCTCACACTGGTGAGCTTTAGCCGGCGCCTGCCGGGATTACGCGTGCGCTGGACCATCAGCATGGACGGCTCGCCGCTGGTTCGCTCCGAGGTCACGCTTGAAAACACTTCAACTCGCCCGATCGACGTGGCAGTTCGTACCCTCACGCGCAACCTGCTGTTGGGAGCGCGCATGACCTTGCCGCTGGCCGGCGGACCGGTTGACGGACTTACGCGCGACGAGTTCCCCGACTGGCAGGAGCCCTATCTCCGTGAGGCGGATCACCTGGCCGAGGGTTGGATGGCGTTCCACGAGCCGGGTGGGCCTGGCGGCGGCCTCTGCTGGTCCGGCATGGCCGAGCAAGCGCCTGGGGACTGGCGCGG
>JAQBPC010000108.1 GCA_028287725.1 Chloroflexota bacterium
GGGCCCGGTTTCAGGCGGTGTTCCCTCGCCTATGGCGGCTCTAGACCACGGAGGGAGTGATCGGGAAGATCACGGAACACGAATCTAACAGGAGGTTGCCAATGAAACGGCTACGCTGGCTGTCGCCCTCACATCATCCGGCTCGCGACGTCCGATCCCGAAGCCGGCCGATGCAGGCGCCACACACGACTGTTTACGGTGAGCTATCAGGAGTGCGGCACGCGCGGCTTAGGACTCGCTCCATCCGAACGACGGCGTATCCTTCACCAGGGCGGTGAGGCGCGGCGGCACGGAGGTAGGTCGGCTGGTCTTCGCGTCGAGGAAGGCGAAGACATGCTCGCCGCGCGCCACCAAATCGCCGGAGCCGGCGAGCCGCACGTCATATGCGAACGAGAAGCGGACCCGGCTAATCTCCGGCACGGTCACCGCGATCGCCAGCAAATCGTCCATGCGGGCGGGGCGCTTGTAGTCGCAGGCGGCGCGCACGATGATCATCAGGCGCCCTTCTTCCTCGGTGCAGGTCTGATAGGTGTAGCCGAGCGCGCGAAACACCTCGGTGCGCGCATCCTCGAACAGATCGAAATACTGGCCATGATAGACCGCGCCGAGCAAGTCGGTATGATGCATGCGAACACGCACCAGGCGCGTATTTGGCGGGACGGCAGGAGTACCGGGATCAACGCTGGTCATGCGCGACTCGACCTATGCTCGTGATCGGCGCTTATATCTGCCCATAGTGTACTCCGTTCAGGGCCCGAGATGCCCGTTCCGAGCGGCATAACCTGCGCACGCGGCCGCTTATGCGTGAAACGACAAGTCCGCATACATAGCATACAAATAGGATGAAACCGGCTCGCCGCATAGGACGTGAAAGTGGAGACCATGGGGCGAGCAGTGCGTCCCTGAGAGCGACGATATGCCCCAGAGACCACTCTCGCGCCCTAGCCCTCCCATTCCGGCGCCAGGACGGCCATGAGCAGGGTATCCTGTGGCGTGCCGTCCCACCACAATGCGTCGCGCATCCTGCCTTCGTGCCGGAATCCGACTTTCTCGTAGGCACGGATAGCCCGCGTGTTGAAGTCGAAGACCTCCAGGGAGACTCGATGCAACCCCAGCGGGCCGAACGCGTGCGCAAGCACGAGCCGTAGCGCCTCGGTCCCGAGGCCGCGCCCGCGGGCGCCCAGGCCGAGGGCGATCCGCAGGCTGGCGGATCGGTTGGGTTCGTCGTGATTCATGAGAACGACCTCGCCCAGGTAGGCCCCGTCGCACGGATCGGTGACGGCAAGGGTGATACGGTCGGTCATGTCCGCGCGCGAGGCACAGTAGGCTGCGATCTCCTCAAAAGTGAACGTGTGGTGCGTGCCCGTGAGGCGCAGCCCCTCAGGGTCTTGCACGTCCACCCATAGGTTGTCGATGTCCTGCGGCCCGAGTGGGCGCAGCAGCACCCGCTCCCCACGCAATGTCGGGCATGTCCACGTCGTCACCAAACGATAGCTTTCCTCTTAGACGCGCCTCTCCCACTCGTGCTTGAGCAGCCCATAGTAGTATTCGTGCTCGAAGTGGCCGTCGAAGTAGTAGCGCTCGCGCAACGTCCCCTCATGGCTGAAGCCCAGCTTGAGCAGCAGGCTTTTGGAGCGTGTATTGGCGTCGTCGATTATCGCCTCCACGCGATGCAATCCCATCTCCACGAAGCCATAGGTGAGGATCGCCACCATGGCCTCGGCCATAAGGCCCTGGCCCCAGAACTCACGATGGAGCTCGTAGCCCGTTTCGGCGTGATGACGGCCGTCGTCAAACTTACGGAGGCCGCACGAGCCGATCACGCGGTCGTCATCCTTGAGCGTGATTCCCCAGCGGATACCCTCACGTTTGGCATAGCGTGTCTGGATCTGGGAGATCAACCCGTGCGTGTCGTCGAGCGACTGATGCGGCGGATGCCCGTAGAACTCCATGGCCTCCTCATCGGAAAAGATCGCGAAAATTGCCTCGGCATCGCCTGGCTGGATCTCCCGCAACAGCAGGCGATCGGTGGTGAGGCGAGGAAAGTGGGTAAAGGCGGCATCAAACGCCATGGGCATGCTCCTCTCGGTCAACAAGGTTATAGAGCCCTCATGCTGAGGGGTTCGCGCAGCTCGTGGCCCACGCAGCCGCACACGATGGTATGGACCGTGGGGAAATTGCTAGCGCACCAGCCGCCCGCCTTCCCCCGCCAATAATGCCGCCAACTCGGCCGGCGTCACCACCACCATGTCGCCATGCTGGCTTAGTGCCAGGGCCGCCAGCATCGTGCCGTAACGCAGCCCCTGTGCCAGGTCGCCATCCAGCCACCCGTGGATCACCCCGGCCGCCAGCGCATCCCCGGCGCCGAGGCGGTCGATCATCCCCACCGGCACGGATGGCTGCTGCAGGACTCGCTCGCCGTCCCAGGCTACGACCCCGCCCTCGCCGGTACTCAGCACCACCTGCTTGGCCTGACTGAGCGCAGCCAGTGCCTGCAGCACCTCCTCCGGCGCGCCGGTGCAGCCGAACAACAGCGCGGCATCGCGGAGACCACAGAGCAGCAGATCAACGCCCTGAATTAGCGGTGTTAAGGTGGCGGCGGCTTCTTGCGGCGTCCAGAGCAGCTGGCGGTAATTCACGTCGAAACTGATCGGTACCCCGGCTTCGCGTGCCCGCCGCACCGCCTCCGCCGTGACTGCCGCGCAGCTGGTGGAGAGTGCCGGGGTGATGCCGGTAAGATGCAGCAGCCTGCTTCCCAACAGGTACTCCCAGCTAATGTCCTCGGGCTGGAGCAGCGCCGCGCACGACCCTGCTCTATCGTAGATTGCCTGGGTTGGGCGCGGCGGCGTGGCGAAATCAAGATAGTAGGTGCCGATTCGTCCAGACTCTCGCCAGACCACGGCCTCCAGATCGATCCCGGCC
>JAQBPC010000145.1 GCA_028287725.1 Chloroflexota bacterium
GGCTCATGAAGACCGACCTGTGCGCCCGGCTACCAGTCCTTCTTTGTTTGGCCGTCGCCTTGCTCCTCGCCTCGCCGCTCGCGATTCCCACGCCCATGCAGGCCGCGGCTGCCTCTTGGTGCGCTAGCCCCAATGGTGGCCCGATGATCTGTGAGGCAAGCTATCAATCCGGATCGTCGACGCTGATCCTCAAAGGTGTCGCATTTATGCCGAACGGGCGGGCTTCCGTCACCGTCACCGGACCTAATGACATAATCGAGCAGCGATTTACGCTGCAGGTGAGCTCAAAGGGGCGCATCCTGGCTCTCGCCCCGGGACTTTGCTACATGACAGCTACCACGATAACCGCGGTGGATTTGAAGACCGGCAAGCACACCCCGGCGCGTGCGCTGCCAATATGCGGAGCGGCGGTCACGCAAATACAATCAGGGGCGCGCGGGATTTTCGACCAACCGCAAATCTGCGATGTTCAAGCTACAACACCGGCGATCTGCGCCACGGGCTTCGACGGCACTCCGCAAACAGCCGGCATCTTGTCCTTCATCGGCACCGGCTTTCGGCCAAACGAGCATGTCCATGTGCATGTTGCCGCCTCTGACGTGCCGGCGATAATCTACGCGGACTCGGCCGACCAGATCGGCATGCTGTTTTCCAGCGTGCCGCATAAGGTGCCCTGCACCATGAACAATGTCACCGTCGATGTAACCGATTCATCAGCCAAGACGAACGTTCACTACACAATCATGTCGCTTTGCATAACGCTCCCTATGAGTAGTAGTAGCGGCGGCTCGCACTCTTACTGGGTGCCGATCGGCCTGATTATTGCCGTGGGCGGCACGATACTCCGCAAATTGCGACGAGGCAACCTCTTCGGCGGGTAAGCGCGCTCGGCGGCGCCAAGCTGTTGTGCGGCCGGCGCCACCCATGCCGCGGTCTGGGTAGCGGACATGCCGTAGGCGCGCGTACGGTACCAATTACTCGTTCGCTCAGCCTCGCGGTCCGGCATGCCCTGGGCGCGGGAATGGCATGGATATTTGACCAGGATGGCGATCGTGCGGCAGAACCATATGAAAAACCCTGTACACCGTAGGATCGCTCCTCTAAAATGATAGGCATGTCAGTCCAGTTAGCCGAAGGGACCATCGCCATGGGTAGCAGCAAGAAGTTGGTTGATAGGCTGGGAATTAATCTGGCTCGTGTGCTCGCCATGAGGGCAGCGACGCCGGTTATTCTGTCGGGCACCCTGGCTGTTGCCGCCTTCGGCGCGGCCGCCCTGAATCCCGCATCGCTCCACCAGGCGTCGCATGCGGCCGTGCGGACACCCCTCCTGGTGCTCGACGCTCCCCGTACCTTCTGCGAGCCCGATCCCGATGGCGACGGCCACACGATCTGCCACGTAACCGCCAGCCAGGTGTCCATCGTGCCGAACCTGGGCTGCTTCGCCGATCCGGATGGCGACGGCACCTTCGTCTGCTATTACGCCACCGATCCCACCGTAGCCCACTGAGCGCGCTCCCGCGTTAGCCGCGGGGCCCTCGACACGCTGTTTACCGCGCCGCACCCGAGTGATGGGTGCGGCGCGGTCGCCTTTGGAGATGGGGACGCGGTCCGCGAAGGAGTTTGACACCCTGGACTGATGCTGTATGAGCTGTGCAAATGTGGGGGGCGGTACACGAAGGAGTATGACCTAACCCACCGCCAGGGCGGCAGCAGGCGCGCGGTTGCATCCTTTTTCGCTCAGGTGCACCGCGGCGCGCCACGCCGCAATTGTCCTCGTGGCCGGTCCCAGCATCTAGACGAGCCACAGCAATAACTGTAATTAATTTACATACAGTTGACTCACTCACGGTACTTCTCTATTCTGGAGCTATGCCACGTACCGCGAGGCGAGAAAGAGGTTCGGGATGTCCAACGGAACTATGCAGGCGATTCGATTTCATGAGTATGGCGGGCCTGAGAAGCTCGTGCTCGATACGCTGGAACGGCCGGCCCCCAAGGAAGGGGAGGTGCTCCTAAAGGTTCACGCGGCCGGGGTAAACCCGGTCGATTGGAAGTTCCGCGCGGGCTATCTGCAGCAGTGGATGCCGATCCAGCTTCCCTATGTTCCTGGCAACGATGTGGCTGGGACCGTCGAGGAGGTCGGCCCGGGCGTTACCGAATTCCGGAAGGGACAGGCCGTCTATGGGCTGGCCCAGGGCGGTACGTACGCGCAGTACGTGGTCGTGCCCGCGAGCCAGCTCGCGCCTATGCCCAAGAACCTCTCGTTCGATGAAGCTGCCTCGGTGCCGGTCGGCGCCCTCACTGCCTGGCACGCGCTCTTCACCTATGCCGATCTCCAGGCGGGACAGACGGTCCTCGTGCATGGTGGCGCGGGCGGCGTCGGCGCCTTCGCAGTCCAGTTGGCGCACTGGAAGGGCGCGAAGGTGATCGCCACCGCTTCCGCGGACAACCTCGATTTCGTTCGCTCGCTCGGCGCGGATACGGTGATCGACTACAATGCCACCCAATTCGAGACCGTAGTACGCGACGTGGATGTGGTCGTGGATACGGTCGGGGGCGATGTCCTGCAGCGCTCCTGGCAGGTGCTGCGGCCGGGCGGCATCCTTGTCTCGATTACCGAGCCGCCGTCGGAGGAGGAGGCCAAGAAGCGCGGCGTACGCGCAGCCATGGTGCAAACGGCGTTCACCGGCGAGGACTTGCGGCGGATCACCGAGCTCATCGAGTCCGGCCAGCTGAAGCCCGAGCTCGGCCCGGTGTTCAGGTTGACAGATGCGGACAAAGCTCAAGAGCTCAGCCAGACGCGCCATGGCCGCGGCCGGATCGTCCTGCACATCGCGGACTGAGCCGCCCAGCCCACGCTCGGACGCGCCAGGGCCGTTCGCTTGGGCTTGAGATTGACCGCGTCCTTGAAGATTCACGCTCGGGTGCGCGGGGGTGTAGTGGCCCCCGCGCACCCTACAACGCCTGCGCCTAAAGGCGCATGGTAGGGGTACGCCGGCTGAAGCCGGTTGCCGGTCTTCACACCTCCGGATGCATCCGGATGGCAAGGGTACGCCGGCTGAAGCCGGTTCTGCGCCCAGCCTCACCCGGCTTTAGCCGGCCCGTGTTCTACCATCCGGTTTCGACCGGAGGCCCCGTGCCCCCCCGCGCCAAAATTGCGAGTTCTACGTTAGAATGTGCCAAAGATGAGTGAGCGGTGCGCCGCCACACCTGCCATGGCGCCGTCTGCTATGGCAAAGGTAATATTCCCCGCTGCTCTGGCTGCATCGCCACACGCAAATACCCCTGCCACGGACGTTTCCTTGGTCCCGTCTGTTTTGACATTGGGGCCAAGCGGGCTTTCCGTGAATTCACAACCAAGCTGTTCCGCAAGGGGGCTCGAAGCTTTTATCCTGGACGCGACAAACAAACCTGCTACTTCGATAACCCGCCCATCCCGCAGTTTTACAGAGGCGTGTTTACCGGTAATTTCTGTAACCAGCTCTCTTTCTATGGTCACCTCACGTGCCTGCAGCTGTTTCAGCTGGCCGCCATCAGGCTCGAAAACGCCATTGGTGAATAAGGTGGTCTGCCCCCAGTCGGGAATGAGCAGAGCCTGGTGCATAGAGGCTTCGCCCGTAGCCAGAACGCCGAGCGGGCCATTATCAAGCTCGTAACCATGACAATACGGGCAGTGAAAGACAGACTGTCCCCATCGTTCAACTAATCCGGGGATCTCCGGCAGCTCGTCGCTGACTCCGGTGGCCAGTACCAGTCGCCTGGCTGTTAAATTCTCATCCTGTGCCATATGAACGGTAAAATATTCACCGGTTTTTTCAGCGAATAACGCAGTGCCATCACGCCACGTGACATTGGGATACTTGAGCAGTTGCGCTCTCGCGTTGCCCGCTATTTCCGCGGGCGCTATACCATCCTGCCCGAGAAGACCATGGGAGGTGCTGGCAAAGCGGTTCCGGCGCTGGCCGGCGTCAATCACAGACACGTTACGCCGTCCCCGCGCAAGCTGGAGTGCGGCAGCCATGCCGGCGTAGCTGCCTCCGACAATAATAACGTCGTACATATCATTCTCTCCCGTCTGATTACCCATTGCTCATCTCACAGCGCTGCAAAGCTTTGTTGCGCTTTTTCACCTGTCCTGCCCAGCCTTCCAAGCACTCAATCATGACCACGACAGAAATCAGCGTTCTGTAAACGCTGATGCAGATAACGACTCAGCTCCGCCAGCGTCACTTCACTGAAACGCGCCAGGAGCAACGCCTCGGCATCGCGGAATGCCTGATTCATCACCGTATTAACGGCTTCTTCAACCAAGCAGCCCGGAGATTCGGTGCGATTGCCGATAGCAAGGATGGCCGGGGAGCCTAAGGCGACATAGATGTCGTGCAGTGTCACGGTGTTTAAATCGCACGAAAGCTGCCATCCACCGCCATGCCCTTTTTCGGAATTGACATAGCCCTGTTCCCGAAGGCCTGCCAAAATTCGTCGTATGACAACGGGGTTGGTTTGCATCATTTTGGCCAACGTCTCTGACGTAACAGGACCATCGGCCTCGGCCATGTGTAGCAGGACGTGGAGCACGCCTGAAAGTTTGCTGTCTCTTATCATGTAACTTATGATATTACATGAACACAGCTAATGCAAATCAGGAGCGCCCATCGGTCCTTCTAAGATGGCGGGGTTAGCGCACGATCCTTGTGCAACATGGCACGCGGCGGCAATGCCGCGTTTGCACGGCATGGCGCTATGCCCGCGCTCAGCCATGTCGCCGCGCCGCCCGCCATTGATTTCTATCGCGTTTCGCTCGATAGCCGGGAAATAAGGCTGCTACCGAGCGGCCACCTGAGGCGAGCTCATGACTGCCGGATCCCGACTTATCGCGCGCAGGCGGCCGGCGAGCGTCAACAAGAGGGCCCCGAACCCTAGAAGATAGAGGGTCGCGAGCCAATCCAGTCTGCCCAGAACACTTGCCTGTATTGTCGGGCCGATGAAGATTATCACGCTAAACACGACCGAGCCCCACCCACAGGCCGTCAACAGCCACTCCGGCAGGTTCTCGGGCAGCTCCGCTCGAACGCGCCGAGCCAACCTGATGCCGGATACACCCAGCGCCAGCGTGCGGAGCCCGATGATATCCGCCCGCACCGCCACCGAAAGGCCTCCGCCACTGAGGCTCAACACACCGGCGATCACACCAATCACCCCATTTGCGAGCGGCCTGCGCCAGTCTTGCCCTTGTCGCGCCGCCTGTGCCGCCATTCCTCCATCAAGCAGGCCGTCGAGGAGCACGTACGTGCCGAATATGCGTAAGAGATGGCTTTCGTGCGGGACTGGTGATACGACGATGACGACCGCGGTGATCACTGCAAGCGCGCCGCGTAGCGCTACCGACCACCAGTCGAGCGCGAGCTCGCTCACCGACTTCGGATTCATCTCTTCAATCCTTTGCCGACGTGCTGCCGCCTTATGCGGTAGCCCAAACGTCGGCCAGGTAGCGCTGCTTGTTTCTCAGGTCGACTTGCCATGCCTCAGCTTCTTGGGTGCTGACGCCTTCTCGCTCTTGATAGATGGCGATCAGAGTCTTGCGGACATCCGGCTCCATCTTGCCGCCGTCGCCGCAGACGTAGATCGTGGCACCCTCCTGGATCAAGGGCCAAACCTCGTCCGCGCGCTCCTTGATTTTGTGCTGCACGTAGGTCTTGGGCTGCCCGTCCAGCCGCGAAAAGGCCGGATAGAGCGTCACCACGCCTTGTTCGGCAAATGCCTCGAGCTCGTCCTTGTACAGGAAGTCTTGCCCGGGATGGCGGCAGCCGAAGAACAACAGAGCTTGGCCGAGATGATCGCCCTTGGCCTGGCGTGCCGACCGCTCCTGAAGAAAACCGCGGAACGGCGCAACACCGGTCCCTGGCCCGACCATGATCAGTGGCATCGTCGTATCGCTCGGCGGCTCAAACGGTAAATGCGGGCTATGTATGAAGCCATCAACCACGCTGCCTTCGGGGTGGCGCGCCAGATACGATGAGCAGATGCCCTGATATACCCCGTGGCCGGAGCGTGCAGGGGCATCGACGACGCCGACAGTGATGCTGCACTGCTGTGCTTCAGCCAGCGGCGAGGATGAGATCGAGTAGTAGCGCGGGCGCAGCGGGTGCAACAGCTCCAGGTAGAGGTTGAACGGCAGCGCACTGGAGGGGAACATTTCGAGCAGATCCAGCATGGTGATGCGCTTGGCCAGGATTTCCTGCGCGTAGCTCGCATCGTCGCCCATCGCCAGCAACCGCTGTTTGTCCGCCGCCGGCTCGATGTGGTCCGCCAGCACGGCGATCTGTGCCCGCGAAGCGACCTCCTGCAGCTCGACATAGTGGGACAGCAGGTCAAGTACCGAAACAGGCTGATCGAGCGGGAGCAGGGGCGTGCCGGTGCCGTTTCGGTGGATGCGAACGTAGGCATCGCCCGCCAGGTTGAATCGGTTGAGCGCGCGCTGCAACAGGGCAGGGCTATTCCGCGGAAGCACGCCCAGATGGTCGCCCGTGCGGTACCCGACTCCCTCCGGCAGCGTGACCTCGCTATGCCGCGTGGAGCGTTCAGGCCCTCGCGCCCCATTTGTCGTCTGCAGCTCGCGGTTTATGCGAACTGTGAGCGGCTGCACGCCGTTCGCGGCGATCAATGGCTCGACCGGTGCGCTCACGCGCTCCACGTTGTAGAGAGCGCCACGCGCCACTCTGGGCGCCGCGGATGGCTCAATCGAGAGCGCCTGGTCCAGCGCCTGCCAGAGCGGGCGGTACCAGGCCTGAAATTGGTCGTCGAA
>JAQBPC010000148.1 GCA_028287725.1 Chloroflexota bacterium
GATTCTTCGTGCTTTGGCGTACCTGCCGGAAGATCGATTCAGCAGCGCGGAGGAAATGCGCGCGTCGATTGAAGCTTGCTTGACGACCCGGCGCGTCGGCACGCACTTGATGACCGGATCGCTCGATGCATCCCTCACCGGCTCCAGCGGTGATGGCCAACCTCGACTGCGTTGGAAATTCACCGCGGAAGACGAAATCCGCTCCACGCCGCTATTGCATAATGACCTGCTGTTCATTGGCGCCTACGACGAGAATCTCTATGCCCTCGATCCGCCGACGGGCACGCTCCGCTGGAAGTTCGCCACCGAGGGCGGCATCTGTAGCACGCCCGCGGCAGCTGGGGACATCATCGTCTTTGGCTCGGAGGATACCAATATCTATGCGCTCGACGTGGCGCGGCATGAGGTGCGCTGGCTTTTCCAGACAAAAGGAAGAATACGGTCCTCCGCGCATCTGACCGAGGAGGCATGTTACATCGGATCGGACGATGGCCATCTCTACTCGATCGACCTGCAAACAGGGCGGGAGAACTGGCGGTATCGTACCTGGAAGCCGTTGCGCTCCACGCCGGTGTATCACGATCAGATGGTCTACGTAGGGTCTGAGGACAACGCAGTGTACGGGGTCGAGGCCACGTCGGGCGTGATGAAGTGGAAGTACCAGACGCTGCGGGAGATCACCAGCTCGCCGGTGGTGAGCGACAAGTGCGTGTTCATCGGCAGCATGGACGGGAATCTCTATTGCTTCGACGCGGAGCTTGGCTGGCAGATATGGAAGTTCAAAACCGGCCACTACATTTTGGGAAGCCCCCGCGTGCAGCACGGGCTCGTGTATGTCGGGTCGGCCGACCAGGCCATCTATGCGGTGGATGTTAAAAGCGGGAAGCTAGCCTGGAAGTTCCAGGCCGGCGGGCAAATTAGCTCGACGCCCGCGCTGCACGGCGATCTGCTGTTCTTCACCTGCATCGACCAAAATCTGTATTGTCTGAATGCCCGCACCGGGAAACTGTCCTGGCGCTTTAGATCAGACGGCATGATCCCGGGCTCCCCGGTGGTGAATGAGCGGACCGTGTATTTTGGCGCCACCGACGGCGCGTTATATGCCGTTTCCATTGACTGAATATCGCCAGCACGAAAGGACAGGATGAGAAGTATCATCGCCCATATCACGCAGGAAGACCCGTTTCTTGCCGAAATGGTGGATCTACCAAAGTCGACCGATACCTGTGTTGAGTTTTTCAATCCTCGCTTGCGCGACGGGAAGCCGCTTCGTTACGCCTCGCCAGGCATGTCCAGTCTCATCTTTCCCATGCACCGCGTGATGTTCATTGAGGTCATGGCCAGCGAAGAAGAGCGCGCACAGGTTGTCGAGTTCTTCCGCGAGCGCGGCAACTGATTATCCAATAGCCAGCGGACACTCTCCGCAGTTCTGAAGGCTGCAGTATCTGGCCCACACGTGTAAGAGGCCCTGCTGCTCTATCGCTTCATGGGGTGGCGCAGCCATGCCCGCGATGTTGGTCATCCGTTGGAGCTTGCTGTTACTGCCCCCGCCAGGCAGGGCTGCGTATCGTTGCGCGGCTGCTGCAACCAGGCGATCGTTCGCCACATGCCGTCCAAAAGCGGTGAGAAACGGCAGCAGCACGTTTGCCCAGGCCTCCAGCGCCCAGGCGCGCCCACTCAGCAGACCGGGCGGCGTAAGAACCGCAACGAGAGTGGAAGTCGCTGCGGGCGGATTCGTCCCGAGCAGCGACACCAGGTAATCGAGCAGTCCCGCAAGTCCATGGCGGGCCAAAATCGTTGCGACAATCCGCAGCCGGTTCTCGGGCAGATTTGCCGGTCGCAGCCTGAAGCGCTGCCACTGCCTGGCGTCGAGTGGCCTCCCGGCCCAGTAGTGTTTATAGCCGGACCAGGTCTCGCGCACCTCTTCATCCGCGTGCGCTTCTTCGATCAGTCCACCCATGCCAAGCAGTATGGCGGTTGCGGCGACGTTCGCTCGCGTTCCCGCCGCGTAGAGCACCACATCCAGCGTCCTGCCGTCCAGGACTTGCGCGAGCGCAGCACATGCATCCTGGTTTCTGCCAAGCCCGATGCAACGCAGCAGGGCGAGCAGCACGCAGTCTTCAATCTGCCGGGCCGCCAACTCCGCTTCCCAGAGGTCTGAACGCTCATCGAACCTCTGGCTGCCCGCTCGCCTGAGAATCTCACGCAGACCTTGCACCGATCCGTGAGAGCGGTGCGGACCGTAGCACGGACCCGGCTTCGCGTGCCGCACAGCATCCGGCTCGTGCATGGCTAGAATTGGTCCAAGCGCCAGCACCGGTATGATCGCCCCGGTGCTCGTACGAGCCGGTCCGCCGTCATCGAAGAGCACGACGTGCAGCGCAACATTGTCGTACTTCCGGTCGAGGTGATGGCCGTGGCCTTCCCAGGAGCTGGCCTGCAGATGAACCTCGACATCGCCGCGTATGGCGGGACGACCGTCGAATGCGAGCAAAGCGCCCTTGAAGTCCGGCCCCGGAGCGGTGTTTGGCACGCCTGGAAACAACACCCTGAGCGACCGGCCGTCCCGAGTGGTGAGCGAGGCGGGTATTGCCTGGCTTTCCCAGATGCGCCAGAGATCTCGCTCGGTTGCGATCGGGTCAGCTACCACCGGGTGCCCCGTCGGCAACGCGCGCGTAAAGCGCTTCCCATTCCTCCGGGGTGTTCGCCCGGGCGAAAGACTGGAGACGCGGATCGGCGACGCGCAGCGCGGCTTCGTCGAGCTGCCGAATGCGTATGTTCGGCGCTCGCAGGAGTGCGTGCATGCTGCGTTCGCCCTTCCTCAGCAAGCACGCCGCAACATCGGCGAGACGGGAGGCATAGCAGGCAGGCATCGGTTGGAACATGCCTCCGACGACCCCTATGGCAATGTCGAACGGCGGGACATTGTCGACGCCTATCATGGGTTCCGTGGCTACGGACTCCCACAGCATTCGCAGTACTGCCGCGGAAGTCAGAGGTGCGTCCACCGAGAGTAAAAGCACGGCGGGAGCCTTGCTCGACCGCAGTCCGCTCGCAAGTGCCGCCAGCGGCCCTTCGCCCGGCATGTCGTCGATCAACACTGGTGGCGCCGAGGGGAGGTCCCGGCATAGCGCATCGGCACGGGCCTGGGAATCGACCGCAAGATAGACAGGGTCTGCTACCTGCCGGGCCGAAGTCAGTGTCATCTCCAGCGTTGTCGACCCATCTGGGAGCCGCAAGAGGGCTTTATCCCGGCCCATTCTGCGCGATGCGCCACCTGCAAGAATGATCGCGGCGGGCCGCGGAGCGCTGGCCACTCCATCCTCCTCCGGCGCACGGGCATTTAACGATACGTGCATGGTAGCATGTGCCAGTCTGGTGCCTGCCTCGTAATCGAACTCTGGTGGCTATATAGCTACAACCAGATTAAGCTATAAAGAGCGGTATCACGTGCACTGACGTATCACGCGGTCGGGAGGGTTGCTTGCGTCGAGACAATCGCTGGATTGTTCCAGTGTTGGTAATAGCGGTCGCGATAGTCTGGACGGTTGCGTTCACACTGCAGAGCGTCTTCAACCAAACGAGTTATGCAACGACGACGGCTAGTGTTTCTCCCACGCTCTCAACCAAGCCGGCCGTATCATCCTCAATGACTGCTTCCGCCACCGCGAAACGCGCGGCACAGACAGCAACCGCGCCGGCAAACACCGCAACGCCGGCCAGCACTGCCACACCAGCAGCAACCGTTTCGGAAAGCACTGCGACGCCGGTGATATCGATTGCGGACAACGCTGTCGAGCGCGCGGCGGAAATGCTGGCGACGCTCCAGCTGGGCTACACGCCGAAGCCCACAGACCCAACCGTGCGCGCCTTCAGCAGAGACCTCGCGGCTATGCAGCCACTGTGCAACGCCACCCTGCTGGGCCTGGCAGGCGACATTGTAAACACACACAACCGGCTTCAAAGCATGGGTGCGCAGGGTGACCTGCTCAATACCGCATCACAGCTTCAGGCATTCGTCGTCAACGCGGCGAAAACACAATCCACGGCCCCACCGTTCCCGTGCTCCACGCTGTTTGGCACATTCGGCGCGCCCGGCGGTTCCACTAA
>JAQBPC010000536.1 GCA_028287725.1 Chloroflexota bacterium
GATCAACCTGAAGCTGCTGCTAGAAGGTGAGGAGGAGATCGGAAGCGCCCACCTGGGTGAGTTCGTCGAGCAGCACGCCGAGATGCTCGCCGCCGATTACGCACTCAGCGCCGACGGGGCAATGTGGCGTAGTAGCGAGCCCTCGATAACGATTGGCAGCCGCGGAATCGTCGATCTTGAGCTGGAAATGCGCGGTCCCAAAGGCGATTTGCATTCCGGACGCCATGGTGGCGCGGTGCAGAATCCGCTGCATGCTCTTGCCACATTGATGGCAGGCTTGCATCGGGACGATGGATCGGTCGCCGTCGAAGGATTTTATGACGGAGTGCAGGATCCAAGCGCGTCGGAACGCAGGCAGGTGGCAGCGCTTTCCTTCAGCGACGAGGTTTACCGTGAGGCCGTTGGCGCGCCCGCGCTCTTCGGCGAAGCGGGATTTAGCACGTTGGAGCGGCAATGGTATCGCCCAACATTAGAAATCAACGGGCTCTACGGCGGCTACCAAGGGCCGGGATCGAAGACGGTCATCCCTTCGGTGGCACACGCCAAGATTTCGTGCCGGCTGGTGCCAGGTCAGCAACCGGCGGATGTCCTGCGCAAGGTAACGCGGCACATCGAAGCACATACACCTCTGGGGGTAACGGTCCAGGTGACCCCACACGCGGGAGGCGCTCCTGCATATCGTCTTGATGCAGCGCATCCTGGCTTGCGCATCGCTCAAGATGCACTTCGCCGGCGTTACGAGCAAGACCCCGTCACGGTTCTCATGGGCGGCACCTTGCCGGTCAGCGACATTTTCAAGCGGGTTCTCGGCATCGATACAATTTTCTTCTCCTTCTCAACTGCCGACGAAGACTTTCACGCTCCTAACGAGTTCTTCCGCCTGTCGCGTCTGTGGGATGGCCTCGCGGCGTGGGCAGACTACTTCCGCACAGCTGGGGAGCCGGCCTAGGCGCGAACCAATGCAAAGTGTGCTTACGATGTGCGTACACGACAGCCGTGTACGTTCACACAGTCACGATGCCGGTCAGTTGAAGCTCATGTTATGTCAATCAACAGGCCCGGTTCGATTGCGATTAATGTTTTCATAGGAAGGTGCGCGGACGATGAACCTGACCATCGTGGGAGCGGGAGCAATCGGCGGTACGATCGGAGCGTACCTTGCACGCGCCGGCCAAACGCCGCGGCTGGTCGACAAGGATGAGGCGCACGTTGAGGCGATGCGGGAGCGTGGGCTCACCATCCAGGGATTTGCCGAGACGTTCACTGCCGCCGTGGATGCTTGCACGGCGCGCGAGCTGACCGACCCTCTCGATACCGTTCTGCTAGCCGTAAAGTCGCAACATACGGTCGACGCTCTCACGCAGATAGCGCACCTCCTTACACCTGACTCGACAGTTGTTTCCTTTCAGAACGGTCTGTGCGAGCGAATGATCGCCGAGACAATCGGGCCGGAGCGAACTGTCGGCAGCTTTGTCAATTTTTCGGCGGATTATCTTGAACCTGGCCTCATCACGTACGGCGGTTACGGGAGCCTGTATCTCGGCGAGCTCGACGGCCGGACGTCCGATCGCGTGCTCGCCTTGCGAGAGGTACTATCTCCCTGGGGAACGGCGACGATCACGGATAACATTTGGGGCTATCTGTGGGGGAAAATGGGCTACGGCAACATGCTGTTCGCAACGGCCCTGGCGGACGAGACGATGGCGGATGTGATCGACCGATATCGCGCGTTAATGATTGAGCTCGCCAGCGAGATCTACGCCGTGGCTGCGCGCGAGGGGATCACGATCGAGCCATTCGACAACGTCGACCCGGCGCTGTATTTTCCTCCTGAGAACCGCCGCCCCGACGAGCTCGCTCAATCATTCGACGAGCTCGTTGCACGCCGCCACCGTGACCAGAAGAGCAAAAGCGGCGTTTGGCGCGACCTGGCTGGTCGCCACCGCAAGACCGCAGTGGATCAGCAGATCGGTCTGGCAGTAGAGATCGGGGCGAGGTATGGGCTGCCGATGCCCTTAACCCGCAAGCTCGTGGAAATGATTCATGAGCTGGAAGACGACCGCCGCACAATGTCCTGGAGCAATATCGACGAGCTGGACGCGCTTCGCATTGCGACGTACGGCGAGGCGCCAGAGTACAAGTAAGGCCCAGCACGCGGATTGAAGGGGTGCAAGCATGTTCCGCAGTTTGAACGCACGGGCTTTGGGCATTTCGGCCCCGCTGGACGACGCGTTGACAATGGCGCGGAGCAACAATTTCGCCGGGCTCGACCTGGTTATGCCGGAACTGCTGGAGATCGCTGCACAGTCGTCGGTCCTGGAAATAAAGGACCGCTTCGCGGCGGCCGAGATCCGTCCGGGCGCATGGAGTTTGCCTGTCAGCTTCCGGAGCGATGAGGCAACCTATCAAGCCGATCTCGCGGAACTACCACGTGCCGCGGCACTGGCTCAGGCCCTTGGCACCCCCTGGTGCTCGACGGTCATCATGCCCTTCTCCGACGAGCGAGATTATGCGGCCAACCTCGCGTTCCATGTTGCGCGGCTCCGCCCAGCCGCTCAGATACTCTCGGACTATGGTTGCCGTTTGGGCCTTGAGTTTATCGGCCCGCGGACACTGCGCGCTGGTCACACATACCCGTTCATATCGACAATCGAAGGCGCGCTCGACCTTGGCGCAGCCCTGGGGACCGGCAACGTCGGGCTGCTCCTCGATGCATTCCACTGGTATACGTCTCATGCGTCCCTAGGCGATATTCAGCGGCTAGTTGCTCACGATATCGTCTACGTGCACATGAACGATGCCGTGCCCGGCCGCGGCGCCGACCAACAGCTGGATCAGGAGCGAGACCTGCCCGGCGCGACCGGCGTGATTGACATTGTGAGCTTCCTGCAGGCCGTGGCCGGGACCAACTTCGACGGCCCTGTTGCCGTCGAACCGTTCAACGCCGCGGTTTTAGCGCTGGAACCCACCGCACGCGCTCGAGTTGCCGGGGAAAGTCTTGCACGTGTCTGGGCCCAGGCGGACTGCCCCTAACTTCACCATCGCGCCCATAGCGATTAAGTCGGTGACCGGTTACCCGGATATCGATCCCATGTCTACCTGGGTCCACTGCGGGAAGTCAGTTTGCGGCTGGTGGCGTGGGGACCACAATGGTCGGCGCATCGCCGCTTGGCAACACGGCCGTCTCGAAGTCAGGGCTGGCCAATCGTTCGATTCTGAAATCGCGGACTGCTTCTAGAAAACTGTCCGCCGGCTCGAGAAAACTAATAGCTGGGGTGCGGTAGTGCATCGGCACGACCCACCGAGGCCGAAACTCATCCACAATCCGAGCGGCAAATTCCCCGTTGATCGTCGCCATGCCACCGACCGGGATGAACAGAAGATCGATCTCTCCGATAGCTGTGCGCTGCTCCGGTCGCAGCATGCTTTGTCCAAAATCGCCAAAGTGGCAAACCCGCAGCTCAGCGAACTCGAAGCGGTAGATAACATTCGCGCCGCGTAGCGTACCGGCCGCTTCGTCATGCTCGGAGGCGATGCCGGTCACTGTCCCCAGCGGGGTTTCAAAGGTACCGGCGGAAGACTGGATCGTCTGCGGCAAGCCACCAATGAGATCCACGGCGTTGTGGTCCAGGTGGTCATGCGTCACCAGGAGTACATCCGAGCCGACATTCTCGATACCCGGATACTCCCAGCGGAGACCGCGCTGCACAAGAGGATCCATGTTGCCGAATGGGTCTATGAAGATAGCCTTCTCATCATTGGTCAGCAAAAATGCCGACTGGCCGAACCACTGGATGCGCATGCTGACTCCTCCGGTGTGGCGCTCGCAACGTTCACTTCTGTCTTCCTTTGGGTTATGGTAGCGGACCAGGATAAACTGTACCGGGCTCAAGTGCGCTATCGAAAAGAACCTGGCGTCTTCTGGTTGAACCGTGCCTGACGATGCAGTGCTGCAACGTATCTAGCGTGTGCCGGCGAGCCCGTTCGAGGTTGTGGCCGGGCGATCGTAGACCATCAACGTGGTCGGCAGCACAATGCGACGCCAGGGACTATCGTCGCCGACCAGGCGAGCGAATAGTAGGCGCGCTGCGGCCCGTCCCATCTCCATCGGTTCATGTACGACGAGCGCCAGGAGCGACGTGAGAACGTCGGCCAGCTCCAGGTCATCGAAACCGAGTACGGCCGCCGGTGCCTGCCGTGCAGATACCGCGCGGAGTACCCCCACACTGGCCCTGTTATTCATGGCGAAGATTGCGGAGGGAGGGTCGGCCAACGCCAATATGCGATGCGCGCACTCCTCTGCATGCGCTACGTTATGTGCGCCGAGCGAAAGCAGCGCGTCGTCCGGAGAAAGGCCGGCGGCGGCCAACGCAGCGCGATAGCCGCTTAGCCGTTCGGCGGCGGTATAGAGCGACTGCCCTGCGCCCACCACGCCAATGCGTCGGTGACCCTGTGCGATTAGATAGGCGACGCCCTGCTGGGCCCCGCCCAAATTATCCAGCAGCACCGTGTCGGCGCGTCCCGCGGGAGAAGGACGGTCGAGGAACACCGTGGGAATGCGCGCCTCGCGTTCAGAGCCAACACGATGGCGGGCCGGCACTACCAACAGTCCGGCGACATGCTGGCGGCACAGGGCAGATATCAAGTCATTCTCACGCGCTGCATGTTCCTCTGAGCTCCCGGTGATCACCAGATAGCCTTGTTCGGCTGCAACCTCTTCTACGCCGCGCGCGATGCCGGAATAGAAGGGGTTCGCCAGGTCGCCTATTACCAGGCCAATCAAGGGCATTGCATTTCCAGCTCTGAGGCTGCGGGCGGCCACGTTGGGTTGGAAGCGCAGCTTGGCAATCGCAGCCATGACACGGCTTGCCGTTTCCGGGCGCACCCCAGGCTCGCCGTTGACGACGCGCGAGACAGTTTTCAGACTGACTCCGGCGGCCAGCGCGACGTCCCGCATTGTTTCCATAGCGTTCTCGCCCTTTCCGAATTTGCAGCCGCGTGATACGAGTCATTATTGGCTTTGGCCTAGTCTACATCGAACTTGACAACGTTGTCATTAGGCCGCATAATGCGCAAATACTCGGGATAAAGGAGCGAAGGCGCTTGCCGTCCGCGGGTATCTCAGGGAGCATCCGATGGCGGAAGTGTCACCTATCCTGGAAGCACGCGGCATAACACGCAGCTTTGGACGGGTAACCGCGCTGCGCGGAGCCGACTTCGCAGCCCGACCGGGCGAGGTTTCGGCCATTGTCGGCGATAATGGCGCGGGTAAGTCCACACTGATCAAGATCTTCTCGGGCGCATTACAGCCCGACGGCGGCACGCTGCTGATCGATGGTAAGCCTACTCTGTTCAACTCCCCACAAGATGCGCGCCGCCATGGCATCGAGACAGTCTACCAGGATCTGGCGCTGGCATCGGCACTCGATGTATCGGCGAATCTCTTCCTGGGACGTGAGGTACGCTCCTCGGGCTTGGCAGGGAAGTTGGGCTTCCTCAACGATCGAGCTATGCGTAAGCAAGCCCAACAGGAGATGGCTGATCTGCAGATCGGCCTGAGCTCCGTACGGCAGCCCGTGTTCACACTGTCCGGCGGGCAGCGACAAGCTATCGCCGTCGCACGCGCCACCGCCTGGGGCAAACGCGTGGTAATCATGGACGAGCCGACCGCTGCTCTCGGCGTGCGCGAGACGCAGATGGTGCTTCGCTTGATCAAGCGGGTGCGGGATGCAGGGACCGCGGTGGTGATAATCAGCCACAGCATGCCGGAAGTGTTTGAAGTTGCCGACCGGATTACCATCTTGCGCCTCGGCCGCACCGTGCGACAGATGCGGCGTGACGAGACAACGATGACCGAGGTGGTAGCCTTCATGACAGGCGCTGCCGTGGAGAAGTTGGCGGAGATTGAGTAAATGAGCGCGCCCACGCAGCCAGAGCCGGTCGAACTTCGCCCCGCCGCGCCGCCATCATCCTCCCCGTTGCAACGCTGGCTTCGAGCCGGTCTGGGCGCCAATAATCTTTACATTCTGTTGGTGCTGATCGCGCTCATGGCGTTCTTTAGCCTGATCAGCCCGAACCACGCATTTTTCGGCACCAGCAACTTTCTCAACATCGTGTGGGACAGCGCCGAGACGCTGCTGCTGGCCATCGGCGAGACGTTTGTAATCATCACCGCAGGTATCGATCTCTCGGTCGGCACCGTCTTGATGGTCTCTGGAGTCTCCGCTGCGTGGGTGATGGCGCAGACCGCGGGAACACCGGCGCAGGTCACCAGCGGTCACTTCCCGCATGCCGGACAGGCCATCATCCTTGGGATCATCGCAGGGTTGGGTGTCGGGCTCTTGGCGGGAGCCATTAACGGAATTCTGATAACGCGGCTGCGTCTGCCCGCATTTATCGTCACTCTGGGCGTGTTCAGTGTCGCCAACGGCCTAGGAGATTTGATCAGCTCCTCGGGCGCGGCCGGCCAGAACGCCATTCCTCCTGTTCCCGACCGATTTGCCAATTCCTTTGGCAGCGGCAACCTCATCTTGGGATTGCCCACGCTGGTCTTTGTCTCCGCATTAGCGGCAATAATCGCCCACATCGTCTTGACGCGCACAATCTTTGGCCGGCGCACCTTCGCGGTAGGCAGTAATCTAGAAGGCTCCCGCCTCTCAGGCGTGCCGGTGAACATGCATGTTTTCCTGGTTTATGTACTGTGCGGATTTATGTCAGGCCTGGCCGGTATCTTCGACCTTGCGCGATACCAGACGGTCGATATCGCCGGCCACAGCCTGGACAACCTCAACGCCATTGCCGCTGTCGTGATTGGCGGTACCAGCCTATTCGGCGGTACCGGGTCGATTGTCGGGACGGTAATTGGCGCCTTCATCCCCACTGTGCTTCGCTATGGATTCACCATCCAGGGAGTCTCTTCGTTCTGGCAGGACGTGGTTGTTGGCCTGATCATCATCGTGGCAGTCTTCATCGACCAGGTCAGGCGTCAGCGTACAACCTGAGCAATCCGTGGAGGGCAACTACGCGGCCCGAAAGTCCGACACAACAACGCGTGCAACGGTGGGCGCGAGACGGAACTGGCCAGTATCGGTGCGAATCCAGGTCAGCGAGTTGGACCAGGCCGCTATTCGCGGCAAACCAGAATCCAAACATTACCTGAGAATCTGAACGAGGCGCGTTGAAGGGAGGAAAGTGGAGCGGGGAGCGTCCCCACCATGCCGTGGACGAGTCGTTTGAGTTGATTGCAACGATCGCAAGAGGGACAAGAATGACAAAACGAGTGATAATCGGCGGCCTGCTTAGTGCCGCGCTTCTTTTCTCCACCGTGCCCGGTTTGCGCACGGTACATGTCCAGGCGGCAAAGCATTACAAAATCGTTCTCATCGCCGGCATCGCCTCCGATGCCTTCTATATCACCATGAATCACGGCGCCCAGGCCGAGGCGAAGGCTGAGGGGGCGAGTGTGCAATTCTCCGGATCGCCCGCCGCCTTCAGCCCAGGCACGCAATTGCCGTACCTGAACGCGGCACTTGCCCAGAAGCCGGACCTGATCCTGATCGCCCCGACCGATAAGGTAGCGTTGCAGGCGCCTATCAACCGGGCGGTGAAGGCCGGCATCCCAGTAATCCTGGTTGATACAACCCTGGCCAATCCATCCATCGCCATTACCAAAATCTCCTCAGATAACCTCAAGGGCGGTATGGCGGCTGCTGATGCCCTTGCGGGAGCGACCGGGAAGAAGGGTAAGGTAGCGGGAGTAAGCGTCAACCCCGGCATCAGCACTACCGATCAGCGGCTCCAGGGCTTCGAGTCGGAGCTGAAGAAGTACCCCAACATCACGAACATCGGCACGACCTATGCCACTGACAACCCAACACGTGCCAGCACCATCACCAAGGGTCTGATTGCCGCACACAAAGATCTCGCCGGCGTGTTCGCCATGAACGTGGTGACGGGTGATGGCGTGCTGGCAGGCGCAAAGGAATCTGGCGTGGCAGGCAAGTTGAAGCTCGTCGAGTTCGACGCGGAGCCGGTACAGGTACAGGCTGTGCGCAAGGGCCAGATTACGGCCCTCATTGCCCAGGATCCGTACAGCATTGGTCAGATGGGTGTCAAACTAGGCATCCAGTATCTCAACGGGAACCATCATCTCAAGGCGCACTACGGCACCGGTGAGGCGATCATCACATCTGCCAATGTAGATAGTGCCGCGGTCAAGAACTTCCTCTACTCCAAGTAGCGTAACCGCGCAGCAATAGTGGTGGGGACCGGCGACCGACGCCGGT
>JAQBPC010000178.1 GCA_028287725.1 Chloroflexota bacterium
TTCTCCTATTCGCAAACTCCGGGGGAGTTCGCCAACCTACTTAAACTCGTGTTAGTTCTGTTCGCGGCGCGGGTGGTGGTGCCATTCCTGATGGCCGAGGCCATCTTTGCCGTGCGAGCACGCGGCGCGCGAGAACTTTATCGCCTGTTGACCGTGCTGCCCATCCTTCTGCCGGGCATCGTGACCATCTTGCTGTGGCGGAATCTCTACGATCCGCAACTGGGGCCGATCAACACGCTTCTGCAAAGTCTTGGCCTTGGTTCCTTCGCCCATGACTGGCTCGGTGAGCCGCCCCTCGCCATCTTCGCGATTGCCGCCGTCGGGTTTCCCTGGGTTGCCGGCCTTGGCACCCTCATCTATCTTGGCGGCCTGGGGCAGATCTCCGATTCCGTCTTCGAGGCCTGTCGCCTCGATGGTTGCGTCGGTATCCAGCGCATAGTCCTAGTTGACCTCGCGCTTCTCCTTCGCCAGGTGCGCCTCCTCACCATCCTGGCTATCATCGAATCCGCGACGGCGTTTGAGACCATACTCGTGCTGACCGATGGCGGGCCAGGCTTCGCATCGACTGTCCCCGCGCTCACGATGTATCATCGCGCCTTTGGCAGCGGTGAGTTTGGCTACGGCTCCGCTATCGGTCTGATCCTCTTCGTAATGACACTTTGCGGAACTTTCCTTTTAAACAAGTTCATGCGGCCGTACGACGAGGACAGATAACGGGTCTCGCATCTCGACCTTATCACCTGCCTGACCAAGTGGGAGCCCCCTTATGAAGACCAGCCAGCCCATATCGCACGGACATCAGTCGCCGCCGATGCTTTGGCGCCGCCGTCAGCTTGGGCTTCACGCGATGATTCTGATCGTGTTGTTTCTCTCGATTGCCCCCATCTATATCCTGGTGAGCATCTCTCTCAAGAATCCCTTGCAGTACGAGTACGATCGCTGGGCCATTTCCTTTCCGCTCCGATTCAGCAACTACCGTACCGAATTGGCCGTTGTGGGTCCCTATCTTGTCAATACAGTATTTGTTGCCGTGGTCAACTGCGCAGGCGTGATCGTGCTCTCGCTGATCGGCGGTCATGTTTTCGCCCGCATGCGTTTCCCATTTCGGGAGCCCCTGTACTATGCGATCATCGCGCTGCTGATGGTGCCATGGATCCTCTCGTTCATCCCGTCCTACATGGTCTACTACAGCTTTGGGCTGCTCAATACCTACTGGGTCTTGATTATTCCGGCCATCGCGGGCGGCTCCGTCTTCGGCATCTTCCTCACACGCTCATTCATCAGTGGTATTCCGGAAGAGATCTACGAGGCCGCTCGCTGCGATGGCGCCGGCACGTTGACGCTGCTCTTGAGAATCTCGCTGCCCCTGTCCACGCCCATCCTGGCGACGCTGGCAACCCTCAACGTCGTCGGAACATGGAATTCCTTTCTCTGGCCATTGGTCACGATCAATGACGAGAGTAAGCAACTTATCGCCGTGGGCCTCTATCACCTGTCGTCCGGCCTCGGAAGCTCAACGAACGGTGGCTTCTCGTACGACGTCTGGGGGCCACTGTTCGCCGGCTATGTGGTTGCCTCAATTCCCCTCGTGCTTGTCTTCATCTTCGTGGGCCGCTACTACGTCGAAGGGCTGGTCAGCTCAGGCCTCAAGGTGTAATCGAGATAGACGGAGACGATAACGATGATCTTCAAGCCCCACTCCATTCTGCATACCTGGGAAAACGCACGCATGTGGGATACCTGGCTGTATTTCCACGACGGCCGGCACTATCTGTTCTATCTCTTCAAAGCCCATCCTCGTACCCCAGGCTCAGGTATTGGCCTCGCAATCTCCACCGATGGTGTCCACTTCGCGGACCATGGGCCGATCATCCATAAGGCGGACGACGCGGTATGGCTAGGGACCGGCATGACGTGGCGGGTCGGCGACACGTTTCTGCTTAACTTCTCCGAGGAACGCAACGGGCTACAGGAAATCTTCTTTGCGGAATCCGACGACCTGCTTCACTGGCGGCGCCTCCCCGATGAGGAATACGTCTGCCGGGCGGATCCTCGCTGGTATGCGGACGCGCCCATGTTCACAAGCCAGCGCTGGGACTGCATCTGGGTCCTGCCGCGCGACGATGGCCCAGGCTACATTGGATTCTTGACGGCCGTCGGGCGGGAAGGACCGCCCGGATTGTGCGGCACGGCAGGCTGCGTCGTCTCTGATGATGGTCGCCATTTCCGGGCGGCTCCGCCGGCCATTGAAACCGGATTCTGGGGCGATCGCGTGGAAGTGGGCGCCGTAGAGCGCATCGGCGATCGCTACTATATGCTGCTTGGCGCCTACAGTCTCTCGCTGGGCAGCCGCCATATGGCACGCGTGCCGGCCGGCGAGAGTGGCATGTATGTCTTGACGTCGGAGTGCCAGGCCGGACCCTATCGGCTGCAGCCAGAGCAGCCGCTGCTGCTTGGCAGCAGTCCCCACCCCTTTACCTATTTTGCCCGATTCTATCGTTGCGGGCAGGAGCTCTTGCTGAATCACCACACCGTGCCTCGTCAACCGGACGGGGAGAGCACTTTCTCGCCACTAAAAGCAGTACATAGTACGGCGTCTGGTCTGCTGAGTCTGCACTGGTGGACAGGCAACGAGGCACTGAAGGGATCAAGGCAACCGACCGTGCTCGATGGGTGCGGGTTGTATGGATTGAAGCAGGACGAGTGCGAAATGGGCGCGGATCGCCTTCGGCTCACGACCCCAGCGGGGGGACAAGCGGTGTTGCCAGTGCGCTACAACCTGGCGCGCGGTATTGTGCTGGAAGCGAACATCGGGTTTGACACGCCACGCGGCCCGCTGTCTTGCGTCGGGTTATTCGTCGAGGGTGAACGCCACAACACGGGTACGGTCCTTGTGGTACAGAGTGATGGACGCCTGACCGTCGGGCCTTACGATGGTTATGCGTACAAGCCCGAGGACACCAAACCGTTGGTATCCGCGGCGGGAGTGCCGCTGCACTGGCGTCTCCTTTTGCGCGGCACGCATCTTGAGGTATACGTTGATGATCTGCTGATCCAGTGTTATACACTGGCCTTTGTACCGAGCGGTCGACTTGGCTTTACCGTGGAAGCATGCGAGGCGACGGTGAGCAACGTGATAGTATGGGAAATGTCGCTATCAGGTTGAGACAATGCACTAAATGCGGCCGATCGTAATGGGATACTGATTAAAGCCGAGTCCGGCTACCCCAAGTGCGGTCCCAACATCGAACCAGCACGCGAGTACGCTGGGGCGCGCCGTCACTTGGGCAAATCTCGTCAGAGGTTGGCAACTTAGCGCAAGCTACGTGGCCAAGCCAAGGCCTGTCTCGATCGGTACCCGTCAAATCAAGGGACGTGCTGCCGCAAGCGGCACACACGTCGAGATAACGAGCGGCCTGGATAATGCTCACGGGCATCTTTGACAGGATCCCTGTCTCCACTCACGACCGTATAGCAGGCACACTGCGGTAGCCGGCATTGAGGGGCCACCGTTCCTCATCAGGGCTTCCCCAAAAAGCCAGTGCGCACGACGTTGTCGTTTGTCACCGTCTGAGAGTGCTCTGCCCGACTTGGCGCATACCGTCGTCCGGCGTGACAGCGGATCCGTAGTGGTGGTTTCTCGCGCGCAGAGCACGACCTGCTCTCGCGGCAATGCCTACCCAGCGTGAGTAGGGCCCGCTATAGTTGCAACTTCACTGGCCCTGGCCTAGCGTTCGTGCCGAGATCTTGACAGCCGACGCACCCTCGTAGTTCACTCGGGAGGATTATACGAAAGCCGGACCGGGAGGAAAGCATGCCAACGCTTCACTTCTCACGTGTCACGCTGCTACGCATAGTGCTACTGCTCGCATGTCTTATCCTTACCGGTCCGCCCGGCGCTCTCCCTATTTCGCATGTACGCGCTGCCGGCACTGCCGCAAACCCGATCGTGATGGAGCGCTACCACGGTACGCTCGACACAACCGCCGTCCAGGACCACGGCAATGGCGTGCTTAGCGTATTGCGAGACCACGTTGAGTGGGATCTTGTGTGGACCGGTCGCTTTTACGATTTTATGCACACCCTGCACCTCCCATTCAGGATCGTAAAACTGACCGGCACCGTGAGTAACACCTGGCCGGCCCGCTATGCCGCGATGAACTGCACGGCGACGCTCGGCGCTGAACCCAGATTCAACGCCGGCCTATTCGCGGGCGGTATATTCCTGCCGGATCAGAACCATATTGGCTTACGGCTCGTGGCCCCCAGGACGGGAGGAAGCCTGTTGGCAAAGGGGACGTGCGTCAAGGGCACCGGCAATATGGGTGTCGGCGCCGGGTATACCGGCCCATTGAATCTCCTGCAACCGTCGTTTGATGTTGACCTGCGCGGCGGCTGGCAATCCAAGACCTTTTCCGACACCCGGAAGAGTACGCGCAACGGCGGCGCAGAAGTCGATACCGGTAGCCTTGTGTCGACCGTGACCTATCTTGGCGATCTCTGCGCGGGAGGCGATAGCGGCGGCAGCAATCAGCCCGGTGTACTGGGCTGCTACGTGGCACTGGGCGACTCGTATTCCTCGGGCGAGGGCGTCGAACCGTATCAGCCCGAGACGTCCACTGCGTTCAATACTTGCCATCGCTCAAAGAATGCGTATTCGCAGATTGTCGCACGGACGTTGGGCTACCAACCGTTTCGCGCCAAGCCTGGCGCGGAGAGTGAGTTTGGCGCCTGTAGCGGTGCGGTCGTTGAGGACCTTGACTTTGTCAATCATGGCGCACCCCGGACCAATGTTGATGAGCCCGCGCAACTCAAGCATGTTCAAGCACGGACCGTGAGTGGTGTGAGCTTGGTGGCGCTCAGTTTCGGCGGCAACGACATGGGATTCGCGCGCATCGTGATGGACTGCACCATTACCGGGATTTATCGCCATGCGGCCGCCGTGCTGAGCAAGGCCGACTTCGCGACGTTTGTAGGCGCTGCGTCCAATGCGCTCGGGAAAGAGCTCTCGGCAAGCGAGGCGCTCGCCGCGCCATGCAGTGCGCGTGAAGGGCCCATCGTAAACCGTATCTTGCCGGGGGTCATTGCCCGGCTGACGCGAGGGTACCGGGAGGTAGCGGATGCGGCGCCGCGCGCAAAGGTGCTGGTAGTTGGCTATCCAAATTTCTTCCCGCTCACCTGGAAGGCCGACTACTGCCTCAATGTGATAACCAGGGAGGATGCGATTTGGACCGCCACGCAGATAGCAAAATTCGATGCGGCGATCAAAGACGCCGTGGCGTCCGCGGGTCGTGCAAACCTCATCTACGTCGCGCCAAGTGCTGCATTTGCCACCCATAGCATCTGCAGCATGACGGATCCTTGGTTTGTGCAGCCGGACATCCTTAGTAGGCCGAACGTGTGGCTGGACGCAGCGAATTCAAATTTGAACGACCCGCGGAAGCCACAGAGTTATTGGTCGCTGCTCGGCAGCGCGTTTATGCGTACGCTTAAGACGCTTGTTGAGCCGGCGACCACGACATCGTTGTTCTTCCATCCCAACGCGCAAGGTCAGGCAGCGCTCGCAAGCGGCGTACTCGCCTCGGCCGGCTAGCCGGTGCGCACGTAGTCCAGGGCCTCGGCGAGACCCGGCCGTTCCGCCGCTCACGGCATCGGTGACGATCTTGCTGCAGCCGCTGGCGGGCAGAGCATC
>JAQBPC010000187.1 GCA_028287725.1 Chloroflexota bacterium
CGGGCGACTTGCTGCGAGCGGCAGGCGCACGCCCTGACGAGCTGCGCCGAGCAGTTGAGAAGATGCGCGGTGGCCAGCGAGTGACCAGCCCCACCGCAGAAGGCACATACCAGTCACTTGAGAAGTACGGCCGCGATCTCACCACGCTGGCCCGAGACGGAAAGCTCGACCCTGTGATAGGCCGGGACGAAGAGATTCGACGCGTGGTACAGGTCCTCTCGCGGCGCACCAAGAATAATCCCGTGCTTATCGGCGAACCCGGTGTCGGCAAGACGGCCATCGTGGAGGGCCTTGCTCAGCGCGTCGTGCGCGGGGACGTGCCGGAGAGCCTGCGCGATCGACGTGTCGTGGCGCTGGATATGGGCGCCCTTATCGCTGGAGCCAAGTACCGCGGAGAATTTGAGGAACGCCTCAAGGCGGTGCTCAACGAAGTACAGCGAGCAGAGGGCGCCGTCGTTCTGTTCATCGATGAGATACATACGGTGGTGGGCGCTGGGGCATCCGAGGGATCAATGGACGCCAGCAATCTGCTCAAGCCGATGCTGGCACGCGGCGAGCTGCATTGCATCGGCGCCACGACCCTCGACGAATATCGCAAATACATCGAGAAAGACGCCGCGCTGGAACGACGCTTTGCGCAAGTGCTCGTCAGCGAGCCAACAGTCGAGGACACCATTAGCATCCTGCGCGGACTGCGCGAACGCTACGAAGTGCACCACGGCGTCCGCATCAAAGATTCCGCGATAGTTGCCGCGGCCGTACTTTCACAGCGCTATATCACAGACCGCTTCCTGCCAGACAAGGCCATCGACCTGGTAGACGAGGCCGCCGCGCGTCTTCGCATGGAGATCGACTCCATGCCGGTCGAGCTCGACGAGATCGAGCGCCGGCGGATGCAACTTGAGATCGAGCGACAGGCCCTCTCAAAAGAGACTGACCCCGCATCGAAGGAAAGATTGGAGCGGCTGGAGCGCGAGCTGGCCGAGCTTCGTGAAGAGGGCGATGCGCTCAAGGCAGAATGGGAGCGTGAGAAACAGGCGCTGATGGCCGTGCGCAATCTGCGCGAGCAGCTCGAACAAGTCAGAATCGAGGTCGAACAGGCTGAGCGCGCCTATGACCTGAACCGCGCCGCCGAGCTGCGCTATGGTCGGCTACCAGCCTTGGAGCGCGAGCTACAGGAGAAGGAAGCGGCGTTAGATAGGGAGGCGGGCGGCCGGCGCCTGCTCAAGGAAGAGGTCGACGAGGAAGATATTGCCGGAGTAGTCAGTCGCTGGACCGGCATCCCGGTGAGCCGGCTGATGGAAGCAGAGATTCAGAAGCTTCTACAAATGGAGGCGAACCTGCATCTGCGTGTGGTCGGCCAGGACGAGGCAATAACTGCAATTTCCAACGCCATCCGCCGCGCCCGCGCCGGACTTCAGGACCCAAACCGCCCGCTGGGCTCGTTCATTTTCCTGGGCCCTACCGGCGTTGGAAAGACAGAGCTAGCGCGCGCGCTGGCCGAGTACATGTTCGACGACGAGCACGCCATGGTGCGCATCGACATGAGCGAGTACATGGAAAGGCACACGGTCTCGCGGCTGGTGGGAGCGCCTCCCGGCTACGTCGGTTACGAAGAAGGTGGCCAGCTCACCGAGGCGGTCCGGCGGCGCCCGTATTGCGTGCTCCTCTTCGACGAGATCGAGAAGGCCCACGCGGATGTGTTCAATATCCTTCTACAGGTACTCGACGACGGCCGGCTAACCGATGCTCAGGGCCGCACGGTGGACTTCAAGAACACCGTGATCATTATGACAAGCAATATCGGCAGCGAGTGGATCTCCGAGTTGGGCCCGCGAGACGACGCGGAAATGCGCCGGCGCGTGACCGACGCGCTGCGCGCGCACTTCCGGCCCGAGTTCCTCAATCGCATCGACGAAATTGTGATCTTCCACAGTTTGTCACGCGAGCAGATTGCGAAAATAGTCGAAATCCAGCTTCGAGGTCTGCGCAAGCGACTGGCTGAGCGCCATCTCTCGCTGGAGATAACCGACGCGGCAAAGCAACTACTTGCCAACGAGGGCTATGACCCAATATATGGCGCCAGGCCTCTAAAGCGAGCGATCCAGCGCCGCATTTTGGATCCACTGGCCCAAGCAGTTCTTCGCGGCGAGTTCCGCGATGGCGAGACAGTGGTCGTGGATGCAGACGCTGGCCAAGTTGTATTCCGACATAAGGCGCGCGAGGAGCAAGAGGCGCGGGAAGCAGCGACGGCGGGCGCAGCATCTTGAGCGTATTTGGGGAGAACCAGCAATGATGTGGTTGGACGACTTGCGTGAGGAACTTCAGCACCGGCAAATCGCCACTGATCGGCCCATGGAGAGATTCTCCAAGGCAGAGAGTTTGACCTCCTCCGATGCGAATGTGGCACGTGCCGACGTGCTGGTTCGAACGTTGCAAGACCAAATGAACCAGACCCTGCTGGGCGGGCGTGGCTCGGTATGGAATTCACCCGCTGAATGGGGCGAACACCTTTGGGAGCTTTGGTGGGAGCCAACGCGGGAGCGTGGGCCATACATTGTCGTGGTGCTACTGTACGACTCGCGGGGCACGCCATACCTCAAGGTGCAAGGCAGACGCCTCGCACTGGATGATGCACTAATTGAGCGGCGGCTGCAGCGCGCATTGCGGGCTGCCTTCCTGGCGCCCCACGTCTACACGCCTCACGTGCATGTTCCTGAAGGACCGCAGGAGCTTTTACAACCGGCACCTGAAAACGCAAGGCGCACAGGGACTGGCCAATCGAACGTGCGGCGAGGCGTCTCGGAGACACATGGAGGGATGAAGGCCGGAGATCCCGGCAAAAACTCCTGGGCAGCAGGCGGAGAGGGAACTGACACGGGCACGACGATTCCAGTCCGAAGTGGACCGGCAGACGAAGCAAGTTAAGCCGTACACGTTATGCTGACCAAATAAGGACAGTCGACACACGCGCGACGCGTCCCGTCCACATCGCCAAGAACAATCGGAGAATGGGCGTGAAGATAGCAGACATTCGCGCCCTCGGCTTGCGCGGAGCTACTCCCGAGGGTGGTTGGACCACTGAGCTCCAAGGCGAGGACTGCGTCCATACCCTCGTGGAGGTGGTGACCGACGAGGGGCTCACGGGGATCGGCAGCGTGTTTACCAGTGTCGACCTGGTGGAGGCCTCGCTGCGAGTGCTTGAGCCGCTGTTCACTGGAGAAAGCGCCATCGAGCCGGAACGCGTGTGCGAGAAGCTACATCAACATACCTTTTGGCAAGGACGCGGCGGCGCAATCACGCATACGATCAGTGGAATTGATATCGCGTTATGGGACATTTTGGGCCAAGTGACTGAGCAGCCAATAGGGCGGTTGCTCGGTGGCCGATATAGAGAGCGAGTCAAGCCATACGCGTCACTTCTGATGACTGAACCTTCCAACGTTGCGGAACGTCTTCGCCGGTATTACTC
>JAQBPC010000545.1 GCA_028287725.1 Chloroflexota bacterium
GCCCCGATGCTTCCCCTGCTTTTGCTGCAGGCGCCAATCAATTTGGGCCTCGATGTCGCGCTGCATACCCATCAGGATCTGCTGAGCAAGCTCCTGAGAGGAACCGGTCGCTGCGCCATGCTCACCCCGCAGAAGCGCGCCGCCCTCACGGTCCGACGTCGAAGACTGGCCACCGTAGGAAACTTCGTTCATTGCCGCGTCTCCACGGGAGCAACAGAGCTGTTACGACATTTCGGCACGTGCCAGTGTCGAGGCGAGCGGCGCCCGCGCAACTCTCAATCCATGGGTATGGTACCAGAGCCTTCCGATCTGCGCACGTCGGGCGCTTCCCGCGCAGACCATCCAGCTGCGAAACGGTGCGGCTCGCCCTGACTCAGGAGCTCGCGCTGGTGTACGAACGGACGGCGAATTTCCAGAACCACCGTGCGACAAAGAATAGGAACAGGGCTATCGCGGCGGCGCCTACTGCGCGCGCAGGATCCGCACGTCCAATGAACGCCTCCGCGGGGACCGTGGTGATAAACGCGACGGGCACCACGAAGCTGAAAACAATGCGCGTCCAGCCGGGAAACGCCGTGACAGGAAATTGGCCGGCGCCAAACAATCCATGGAACAGCTCGGTGAGGTTCTCGATATTTACAAACCAAAACGCCGTCGTGGTGAGTATGAACCAGATTGCGTAGACGATCACCAAACCTGCCAGGATGAGCACGATGCCGAGCGCAACGCCCCATGGTGTGGCGCTATGCAAGGTAATCACGGCCCAGAGCATCAGGCCGAGTCCGATGAGAATGTCGGAAAGTCTGAAAATATTGACCTCTCGCGCCGAAACCAGGAACTGGCTATCGATCGGCTTCAACAATGTGAAATCCATGGTTCCGGTGCGGACTGCCTCAGAGACGCGGCTCAAGTTCGGTTGCAAAAATGTGGCGATGAAACCCTCAACCAGGGTAAAAAGGCCGACCACGACTATCGCCTCGCGATAGGTCCAGCCACCGACGCGCTGGCCGTCGCTGAAGAGAATACTGAGTCCGAACAGCGCCCCTCCTGAGGCCAATATCGAGCTGGCGACATTGACCAAAAAATTGACTCGATACTCGAGCTGTGCGGAAACGCTTGCCCCCGCCAACAGCATTATCAACCTGAAATAGCGGCGAGGTCTCATGCGCCGACCGCTCCATACTGGCGCAGACCGCGTCGCCACAGCATGCCTCGAATCAGAATGAGCACAGACAGCCACAGTGCCTGAACTGCTAGTACGCGCAATATGCCACCGCCGGCTAGATTCCCGTTCAGGACCTGCACTGGGTAGTAGACGATGTATGGAAATGGCAACCAGTCAATGACGGCGCGAACCGAGGCGGGGTAGAGTGAGAGGGGCGCGAAGGCGCCTGTGAGAAAGCCCGCCACGACGTAATATAGCTCGTCGATCGCCGTAGCCTGCGTGGTCCAGAATGACAACAGGCCGGTACAGTACGAGAGTAAGAACCTGATGCCAAAGGCGAAGCCTACACACACTGTGTATGCCAGAACATGCGGTATATCCGGCGTTAGCTGCGTGCCGGGTACAAGATGAACGCCCACGAATAGAATTGCGATCATGAGTGGGATGCGAAGGACCTTCTCTGTAACATGTGCGGCCAGCTCGTTCCAAATGGGGTCGAGCGGGCGCAGAAGCCGAGGCGAGAGCAACCCTTCGCGCACCAATCGATCGAGCTCCCATGCAGCCCAGGCCACAATGCACTGGTTGGTGAGCCAGACCGCCAGGAAGTAGGCTGCAAATGTGGCCGCGGTGAAACCGCCGACAGAGCCGCCGGAGGATGAAGCCTTCCCTATCCACACCGCCATCATGATCAGCGGAATCGAGCCGCTGAGCATCCAGATGATTATCTCGGCCCTATATACCAGCATGTGCGCGAACCACACCGTAAAGAGCACGCGGGCCTTACGTGCGGCATGTCGTATCATGCCACGCTTGCGGGCTCGCCGGCGGCTGCCTGGTCACGCTGCTCTGCACGCATCTGCGAGAACATCTGGCCAATGATCTCCTCAATCGGTGGATCTTCGATAGTAACATCCGCCACGGGCAGCTCCGCCAGGAGCCGCGCGGCGATGCGCGTCGTCTCGGCGCGCGGTACCTTCAGCTCGACGTTGAGCCCATCAAACGAGTGCACGTGCCCATACGAGGCGAGGTGCTCGACGGTTACCGGCGTCGAAAGCTGGAGTCGAATTATCTTGGCAGGCGCCGTCTGCTCGACCAAACGTGAAAGATCGCCGTCAAAAATGATCCTGCCTTTGTCGATGACGATAATTCGGTTGCACAAGGCAGTCACGTCGGCCATATAGTGGCTCGTAAGCATCACAGTGGCGTTGTATCGCCGATTATAGTCCGCGACGAACTCTCGAATGCGTACTTGCATGTTGACGTCAAGTCCAATCGTAGGCTCGTCGAGAAACAACACGCGCGGCCGATGCAGGGGCGCCGCGGCCAGCTCACACTTCATGCGCTCGCCAAGGCTCAGCTTTCTCACCTGCTTTTTGACGATCTGCTCGAGCTCGAGGGTCTCAATGAACTCGTGCATTGTCGCCTTGAACTGATCGTCCGGCACCTCGTAGATTGCTTGATTCACCAAAAAACTGTCATACGCCGGCAGGTCCCAGATCAGCTGTTGCTTCTGCCCCATCACCAGCGTGATCAGCTTCAGGAAACCGGTACGGCGCTCCTTTGGCGTGTATGGCCCAATCCGTACCTGCCCGCCCGAGGGGTGAAGGAGGCCGGCCAGCATTTTCAGCGTGGTCGTCTTCCCGGCCCCGTTCGGGCCGAGAAAGCCAACCATCTCGCCCGCTTCGAGATCAAACGAGACGCCGTCCACGGCATGCACCTGGCGAGAGTTACGGCGCACGAACGAGCGGAGTGAGCCGCGGATCCCCGGCTCCTTCTCATGCACCGTGTAGTGCTTCCGCAAATCACGCACGGTCACCGTAATCGAGGGATCGGCGGTCATCGATGTCAACTGGTTCTCCGATGTACGCATCGCACTGTCTGTCAGTAGGGGTACCGGCATGTCACCGTCCGACGTTCAAGTATGGAGGGCCACCAGCGCGTTATCCTAACGTACCGCGACAGCGGCCATTTGCGCAGCGCGATAGCTGTTAAACGCGCTACAGCGACAATAAACGAAGCGGCCGCAAGGCACAGCCCGACCGCCACGTGCAACGCAGCTCACGGCGCCTTGCTAGTGCCGATCGGAAGGCTTACCGTAGAGAATCGCCCCGCGGGGTCCGATCCTTTAAGACGTCAATTGGTGGGCGTCATCTTTTGCCTCGTGGCGCCATCGATCAGCGAAACGATTGCATCGACATCGGCAACACAGCCACCCCAGGTGCCACCCCCGACCGATTGCAGCGCCGCCCAGAGTCGGGTGTCATCCGGCAAATCCGGATCTGGAGCGAGATCTGGACGCATCGGCCGCTGGTGCAGCACACGACTACCTTCCTCCGGCCCAAATAACGTGTCACCTTGGCCAACGAGATCGACGGAACCTTCGAGCGCCACGCGGTCCACCACGATTCTGACAAGGTCGCCGTCAAGCACTTTGCCGATTGGTCCGCCCGAGAGAGCTTCCGGGCCGATATGTCCGATGCAAGCACCGGTCGAAACACCGGAAAATCGTGCGTCAGTGAGCACTGCAACCTGCTTTCCAAACGGCAGAAACTTCAGTGCCGAGGTTATCTGATAGATTTCTTCCATTCCCGCTCCACGTGGACCGCGACAGATAAGCACAAGTATGTCGCCTGCCTTGATTCGCTCTGGGCCAAGGCTTTTGATGGCTGCAATTGCGGCACGCTCGCTTGTGAACACACGTGCCGGTCCAGTCTTACGGTAAATCCCATCCTCATCTACCACGCTGGGGTCGATAGCGGTGCTCTTTATAACCGACCCTTCAGGGGCAAGGTTACCGCGCGGAAACGTCACCGTACTCGTAAGTCCTCGCGCCTTCGCCTGTGCCGGCGCCATGATCACTGTGTCCGGATCAATGCCGTCTTGCGACATAAGGTGATCCCGTAGGCTTGCGCGCCGCTGTGAACCCTCCCACCAATCGAGCACGGCTCCAATGGTGATGCCGGCCACGGTCATCGCATCTTCGCGCAGCAGTCCAAGCGCACGAAGGTGGAGCATTACCTCCGGCACACCCCCGGCAAGGAACACCCGAACTGTGGGATGCCCCGTTGGACCGTTCGGCAAAACGTCGACCAGTCTCGGCACTTGCGTATTGATGTGATGCCAATCTTCAACGGTCGGCCGCCTGAGGCCCGCATGATAGGCAACGGCCGGCACATGCAGCAGTAAGTTGGTTGAGCCGCCAAACGCCGCATGTACTACCATTGCGTTGTGCAGCGCCGCATCTGTCAGGATGTCTCGGGTTGTAAGACCAGCGGACTCGTTCTGAACTGCCGCGCGAGCCGACCGCCTCGCCATATCCAGCCAGATCGGCTGGCCCGACGGAGCCAGCGCCGCGTGAGGCAGGGTCATGCCCAGGGCCTCCGCCACGACCTGAGACGTCGCGGCGGTGCCTAGAAACTGGCAGCCGCCGCCAGGTGAGGCACAGGCCCGGCATCCCATATCGGCAGCCTCTTGCAGGGTGATGATCTTATGCGCGAAGCGGGCGCCTATTGATTGCACTTTCCCTGCGTCTTCGCCCTCACTCGGCGGCAGCGACACACCGCCGGGCACCAGCACCGTGGGCAGATCGTGCATCGCGGCCAGGGCCAGCAACATTGCCGGCAGGCCCTTATCACAGGTGGCGACGCCGATGACCGCCTTACGGGTCGGCAGCGACCGTATCAGGCGCCGAAACACGGTTGCCGCGTCATTCCGATATGCCAGGCTGTCCATCATGCCGGTCGTGCCTTGCGTCCGGCCATCACAGGGGTCCGTGACGAAGCCCGCAAAAGGCACGGCGCCAAGCTGCCGAAGCTCTTCGGCCGCCGCTTTCATCAGCAGGCCCACCTCCCAATGGCCGGTGTGGTAGCCAAGCGCCACCGGCCTGCCGTCGTCGGC